>ONVG01000052.1 GCA_900321195.1 uncultured Eubacteriales bacterium | reverse complement strand
CCTTAACTAACTAAAATTAAAAACTATAACACTGATATCCAGAACTTACGATTCAGTGCCAGTTTATTTACGTAATCCTTTATATCTGTGTTTCATGCAGAAAACATGACACAGAGCAAAATCTTAACTACTAGCGATTCTGACCTTTTACAAAACTGTCTTTAAAATAGACTGGTCAGATTATACTACGCTTTAGCTTATTGATTTTTAAGTGATGTGTATTTTAACAAAAAATTTTACAAAAAACATTCGCGAATAAAATATGATTGTCATCAAATTTCTTCCTTGAACCTGTTTTTTCAGTAGCAAAACAAACCTTTTCATCTAGTATCTTTGTCGACAGGTTCTCAAAACAGTACTTTCCTTACACCTTATCTATAGGACTTACTCCTATAATATCTAAGTAAGTTATAGATACAGGATATATATAATGACAGGTCCGAACAGAGGCGGAAAGACTACTCTCACACAGGCTGTCGGACATGCTTTTCTGTTTGCGCAGAACGGACTTTATGCGCCGGCGGAGAAAATGACATTCAGTCCGGTAGACTGCATTTATACACACTTTCCGGCTGATGAAAATAAGACTGTTGACCTTGGCCGTCTTGGTGAAGAGTCTAAGAGAATGAGTGAGATATTCGCAAAGGCAACGAATGAGAGCCTTCTTCTTTTCAACGAATCACTTGCTACAACGTCATTTGCGGAAGGTCTTTATATTGCAAAGGATATTGTCAAGGCTTTGAAATATCTTGGCGCAAGGACTGTATTCAATACTCACATGCATGAGCTTGCCATGAACCTTGATGAATTAAACACGCAGATAGACGGCGACAGCAATGTAGCAAGCCTTATTACCGGAATACATGAGGGCAAGAGATCATACAAGATATTCATAGCGCCGCCGGAGGGCGTAAGCTATGCTCAGGATATAGCAAAGAAGTACGGCGTAACATTTGATCAGCTCATGAACAGGATAAACGGCGAAAAAAATTAAGCTCTTAGTCGCGGCGGAGTGCCTGCAACGGCAATTCGCAGAGTCGCTCACTGCGTTCCGCTATGATTGCAGACCAAACATTTTTATCCACGCGCCGGTATTGAAAAAACTGATGATATATGTTAATATTAATCTTATGGATATTTAAGGTATATAAATACGGAAAGTGAGAAAAGGATATGCAGCACAGAGCGAAAAGAAAAACGGTATTAAAAAGTCTTACAGCGCTTGTTCTTATACTTATGATGATGACTGCCGTTCTGTTTATATCACTTGTCAGTGTAAGGGCAGCAAATATTATTGATATGGGTGACTATATTTTTCAGGTACTTGATGATGGAAAAAGCGCAAAAATACTTCAATATAAGGGACAAAGCCTTTATGTCTCACTGCCTGCAAGCGTTGAGGACTATACTGTCACCGTTGTCGGAGCATCGGCTTTCATGGATAATGAAACTATCAAGGAGCTTGATATATCCAATAAGGTGACAACGATAGAATCAAATGCTTTTTATAATTGTGACGCATTGCAAAAGCTTGTTGTACCGGGAAATGTTCTTGATATCGGTGAATGCGCTTTTGCCGACTGCAAATCACTTGAATCTGTCACTATCAATGACGGCACAAAGAATATCGGACGTTTTGCGTTTTCCGGATGTACTTCTCTTTCAGAGCTGACACTTCCGGGCAGTATAGACATTGTTGATGATTTTGCGTTCTTTAATTGCAGGTCGCTCAAAAATATAGACATACCGAGATCCGTTTCCGAAGTCGGAGGATATGTTCTTGAAGGCACTCAGTGGATGGCCGAACAGAAGGATGAATTTATAATAGCCGGTGACGGCGTACTGATAAAGTATAACGGCAAGGAAAAATCCAAAAGTATTCCTTCAAATATAAAGCGTATAGGTGACTATGCCTTTGCGGAAAACAATGATATAGATACTATACTCATTGCGGATAATGTTACCAAAATAGGCAAGAAGGCTTTTTATAATTGTAAAGGACTCAAAACAATAGGATTTTCTTCATACGGAATGAATAATATACTGGACTATGCGTTCAGCGGCTGTGAACAGCTTGACAGTGTGACACTTCCCGAATCGCTTAAAACGCTTGGCGCAGGAGCTTTCAAAGACTGTAAAGGTCTTAGTCAGATAAATATACCGTCAGGTGTTGAAAATATAGAGGAAAATACTTTTGAAAAATGCAGCTCTCTTAAAAGCGTAAAGATGCAGGATGGACTTGCGGAGATAAAACCCTCTTCATTCAGCGAATGTACTTCTCTCGGAAAGGTATCTTTTCCCGAAACTCTAAAAACGCTTGATACAGCGGCATTCGTGAAGTGCAGCAGTCTTACAAGAGCTGAGTTCAACGGTGATGCGGAGATACAAACGAACGCATTTCTGGATTGTAAAAATATTCAGGAGCTCGTATTCTATAAGCCTGTCACGAATATACATGATATGGCATTCAGCGGAGATCCGCAGCTGACGCTTTACAGTGACAATGATGTATATATTGAGGACTATGCAAAGAGGAACAAGCTTTTTGTTGAAAATGTAAGAAATCTTAAACCTTATGTGGATCAGGGCGTTATGGAGCAGGATGCCGAAAAGGAAAACTCAGGCTTTTCAGGCTCATATACGTTTATTATGATAGCTATAATAATAGTTGATGTTGGACTTGTAGTTCTGTTCAGCCTTTATATACTTTTCATACAGCCCAAGAAAAAAGGCAGGGTAAAGCGCAAAAAAGCCTTAGCCGACAATGAAAATATAAAGAGCAGGGGCGTAAAAGAAAAAAGATTCAAACGGCATGAAAAATTTGTTGAGATAAGTCCGGAGGAAACTATAATATATGCGCCGCCAAGACAGAATATAAATACTGAAAAGCATACTTCCGTACACAAAAAAAATGTCGGGAACGTTTCAGGCAATATCCGCAGAAAATCACCGGAAAAAATGCCAAAACGTTCTGACAGAAATGATAAAAAATAATGAAAAACAGGTCGGTATTATCCGGCCTGTTTTGATATAGCGGAGGCTTACATGAAAAGCGGAATGACACGGACAAAAAGGCTTACAGCGGATGCGCTCCTTTTAACAACTGCCTTCATACTTAGCTGGATAGAGATAATGATATCTTTGCCCGCTGCTGTGCCCGGCATAAAAATAGGGCTTGCAAATCTTGCAATACTTTTTGCAATGTATTATTGCGGAAATGCGGATGCGTTTTTTGTTCTTGTCGGACGTATAATTCTGAGCGCGTTTCTTTTTGGCAATGTATCATCACTTATTATAGGTGCGGCAGGAGGAATGCTCAGCTTTGCAGTCATGGCCCTGAGCCGAAAGCTTTTCGGAAAGCATATCGTTTATGTAAGCATAATGGGCGGCGTTTTTCATAATATCGGACAGCTGACAGCCGCCTCATTCATGCTCGGCACATCATTTATCATGCTTTTGCCGTATCTTATTTCAGGCGGTATAGCCGCCGGCGCATTCAACGGCATTATTGCAGACAGAATACTGAAATTTTCACTTACGAATCCCATGTGAGCTGCGGCGCTTCTGCGAAAAATATCAGCTTTAAACTTTATGCATTATTTATTTGATAAAAATTAAAAAATGTTATTGAAATTTTTATGAAAAAATATTATAATATTTTTGATGAGGTTTATATGCCTCGGAAAACGTTTAGTTTTCTTACAGTTGATAAAATCTGTTTTTAACAGATCAATGAAAGGAGATTACAATGATCTACACAAAAGAGGTTGAAATGATGTGCCCTGTAGCAAAGGGTGCAAAGCATGAGCCTGCTCCGATACCCGAAGAGGGTAAGTGGGTCAATGCAAAACAAATCGGGGACATTTCCGGATTTACACACGGTATCGGTTGGTGCGCTCCGCAGCAGGGTGCCTGCAAGCTCTCTCTGAACGTTAAGAACGGCGTTATCGAAGAGGCTCTTGTTGAAACTATCGGCTGTTCGGGTATGACACATTCTGCTGCTATGGCAGCAGAGATCCTCCAGGGTAAGACTATCCTTGAGGCTCTTAATACCGACCTCGTATGCGACGCTATCAACACAGCTATGCGTGAACTGTTCCTCCAGATCGTTTACGGCAGAAGCCAGAGCGCTTTCTCTGATGACGGTCTTGCTGTAGGCGCAGGTCTTGAGGATCTTGGCAAGGGTCTGAGATCTCAGGTAGGTACAATGTATGCAACAAAAGAAAAAGGCGTTCGTTATCTCGAAATGGCTGAGGGCTATGTAACAGGTATCGCTCTTGATGAAAATAATGAGGTCATCGGCTATCAGTTCGTAAGTCTCGGCAAGATGACAGATTTCATAAAGAAGGGCGACAGCCCAACAGACGCTTGGGAAAAAGCTAAGGGTCAGTACGGCCGTGTTGCAGACGCTGTAAAGATCATAGATCCAAGAAAGGAGTAAGAAGATGGCTCTGTTTGAATCATACGAAAGAAGAATCGACCAGATCAATGCCGTTCTCAACAGCTACGGCATCGCTTCCATAGAGGAAGCTGAAAAAATCACAAAGGACGCAGGTCTTGACGTATATGCTCAGGTAAAGAAGATACAGCCTATCTGCTTTGAAAATGCATGTTGGGCTTATACAGTAGGCGCAGCTATAGCTATAAAGAAGGGCTGCCGCCGCGCTGCTGACGCTGCTGCTGCTATCGGTGAAGGTCTCCAGGCTTTCTGTATCCCCGGTTCTGTTGCAGACCACAGAAAGGTTGGTCTCGGTCACGGCAACCTCGGCAAAATGCTCCTCGAAGAAGAAACAGAATGCTTCTGCTTCCTCGCAGGTCATGAGTCATTCGCTGCTGCTGAAGGCGCTATAGGTATAGCTGAAAAGGCTAACAAGGTTCGCCAGAAGCCCCTCCGCGTTATCCTCAACGGTCTCGGCAAGGACGCTGCTCAGATAATTTCAAGAATAAACGGCTTTACATTTGTTGAAACAAAGTATGACTATAAGACTGCTGAGCTTAAAGTAGTTTATGAGAAGCCTTATTCAACAGGTCTCAGAGCTACAGTTAAATGCTACGGCGCTGATGACGTTCAGGAAGGCGTTGCTATAATGCACCATGAGCATGTAGGCGTTTCTATTACAGGTAACTCAACAAACCCGACTCGTTTCCAGCATCCTGTTGCAGGTACATACAAGAAGGAATGTGTTGAGCAGGGCAAGAAGTACTTCTCCGTTGCATCAGGCGGCGGCACAGGACGTACTCTCCACCCCGATAACATGGCTGCAGGTCCTGCTTCCTACGGTATGACAGATACTATGGGACGTATGCACTCTGACGCTCAGTTCGCAGGCTCAAGCTCTGTTCCTGCACACGTTGAGATGATGGGTCTTATCGGCATGGGCAACAACCCGATGGTCGGCGCTACAGTTGCTGTTGCAGTAAGCGTTGAAGAAGCTGCTAAGGCTGGCAAATTCTGATTTTTATAACCTTCATATTTTCAGATAAAAAATTACAGCAGAGGTATCGAATGGTATCTCTGCTGATTTTTTATAAAATGTACAATGTTAACTCAGGCTCCCGTCGGCTTTTTGATCGACGGGAGGTTTCTGCTTATGAATTATCCATTATCCGTTACTTCGGCTTTGAGTTTTTTCTTTACTGCCTTTACACATATTTTCGCAGGAAAAGGGTTCCCTTCGGGTAAACTGCCGAACAAAATTGATTCCGTGCCGAACTACTTATATTGACTTTTGTTCGGATGTGGAGTAAAATGATAACATCAATATTTATTAATTATTATTTATTATCTATTATTTATTGAGGGGTCGTTATGAGTACTTTTTTGAGAAGAACATGGGCAGAGGTCGATGTCGATGCCGTTAAGAATAATTATAGAAAAATAAGACAGGCTGTCGGACCCGAAACTCAGATAATGTGCGTTATAAAGGCGGATGCTTACGGTCATGGAGCAGTTTTTCTTGCAAAACTATATGAAAAAATGGGGGCTGACAGATTTGCAGTCTCAAATATAGAGGAGGCAATGCAGCTCAGGGAAAACGGTATCAGACTGCCTGTCCTGATACTTGGATTTACACCCGCCGGTATGGCAAGAGAGCTTGCAGATAATAATATAAGTCAGGCAGTGTTCTCTGAAGAGTATGCAAGAGAGCTTTCAAAGGCTGCCGGTGAACAAAAGGTAAATGTAAAGATACACATAAAGCTTGATACGGGAATGAGCCGTATAGGATTTATGTATCAGGATATTGAGCGTGACAGCGATTCCCTGGAACAAATAAAAAGAGCATGCTCGCTGCCGGGACTTATAAGTGAGGGAATATTCACTCACTTTGCGGTTTCCGATGAGGCGGAAGAGGGCAGGGAAGCAACTCTCCGCCAGCTTGAATGCTTTAAGGATGCAGTCGGACGTCTTAAAGCTGACGGCTGTAATTTCGATATAGTACACTGCTCAAACAGCGGCGCTGTTATAGATTACAGGCAGGCACATTTTGACTGTGTGCGCGCAGGAATAATACTTTACGGTCTTTCGCCTTCACAAAAGCTTGCAGGCAGACTTGATATACGTCAGGCAATGCAGATAAAAAGTGTTGTCGCTCAGGTCAAAACGATAGAAGCAGGCACTCCGGTGAGCTACGGAGGAACATTCGTTTCCGAAAAGAAAATGAAGATAGCAACAGTGCCAATAGGCTATGCGGACGGCTATTCAAGAAGTCTCGGAAATAAGGCGTATATGACTGTCAGGGGCAAGAAAGCGCCTGTTATCGGCAGAGTGTGCATGGATCAGCTCATGCTTGATGTGAGCGGTATAGATGACGTATGTACAGGCGATGAGGTCATTGTAATAGGTGACGGCAGCAATAATACGCTTTCATTTGATGAAATGGCGCAGATGACGGGCACGATAAACTATGAGCTTGTATGTCTTGTAGGAAAAAGAGTGCCGCGAGTATATATACATCACGGAAGAAATGTCGGCATTATGGATAGCATAAGACCCGCAAATGAGGAGTAAGGAGGGCTGTATATGAGGATGCTCGTTATCGACGGCAACAGCATACTTAATCGGGCATTTTTCGGTATAAAGCTGCTTACAACGAGCAGCGGTCAGTATACAAATGCAATATACGGCTTTATGAATACGTTTCATAAGCTTTTGGAGGAAAGCAGTCCGGATGCGGCAGCAGTTGCATTCGACCTTAAAGCGCCTACTTTTCGCCATAAGGCTTACAGCGGATATAAGTCAAACAGGAAAGGTATGCCTGATGAGCTTGCATCACAGCTTGAACCATTGAAAGAGCTTCTTAAAGCTATGGGTTACAGTATCGTGACGCAGGAGGGCTTTGAGGCTGATGACATACTCGGAACGTTTGCGGAAAAATGCAGAAGTACAGGCTGTGAGTGCGTTATAGCAACGGGCGACCGTGACAGCCTGCAGCTTGTTTCGGATAATGTCACCGTCAGGATAGCCGCTACAAAATTCGGCAAGCCCGAAGTGACACTTTATGATAAAGAAAAAATAATGGAGGTCTATGGAGTAGAGCCTGAGCAGCTGATAGATATAAAAGCTATACAGGGCGATACCTCGGACTGCATACCGGGCGTTGCAGGTATCGGTCAGAAAGGCGCGGCTGAGCTTGTGCAGAAATTCCATGACCTTGACAATATATATAACAATCTTGATTCGGATGATATAAAGCCTGCTATGAAAAAGAAGCTCGAAGCAGGCAGGGAAAGCGCTTATATGAGCCTTATGCTGGGTACGATAAGGACTGATGTGCCTATTGATACGGAGCTTGAACATTATATGGTCAAAAAGCTTTCGGCAAAGGAAAAGTCTGAGGCGGCAAGGCTCATGGCAAGACTGGAGCTTTATACTCTTATAAAAAAATTCGGACTTGATGATATCGAGCCTGACGCTGAGGATATAAAGGAAAATGAAAACAGTGAGGAAACTGTGCTTTCGTTCTGCGACAGTGCAGACCCTATGACAGTTTATCCGTCATTTAAAAATAAGACTGTGGATATCATAGCCGAAACCGACGGCGAGGAAATAACCGCTGTACAGATATCCGACGGCAAAACTGTTTATTCATTCAATTCTTTCAGCAATGGGCTGAGAGAGTTCACTAAGGTATTTTTTGAGGATGAGAGCATAAAAAAGCGCACTGATGACAGCAAGCCGCTTTTTGCAGTGCTTGAAAAGACAGATGTTCAGTGCAGGGGACTGATATTTGATGCAAGTCTTGCCGCATATCTTTGCGACCCTAATTCATCGGATTATTCCGTTGAAAGACTTATGATGAAATACGAGCTTAAACAGTATAAATGCGAAAAGGAAAGCGCTTTGACTTCTCTTTCACCTCTTGCGGATGCGCTTGCAGCCGAGCTTGAAAGGAACGCTCAGACAAAGCTCCTTGACGATATAGAGATACCGCTTGCACATGTGCTTGCATCTATGGAAAATGCAGGATTTATGGTCGACAGAGAAGGTATAGTTCGTTACGGCAAAGAGCTCAGCGCCGATATAGAAAGATTACAGTCGGGAATATATGAGCATACGGGAATGGAATTCAATATAAATTCCCCTAAACAGCTTGCGTCCGCACTGTTTGAAAAACTGGGACTTCCTGCAAAGAAAAAAACAAAGAGCGGTTATTCCACAAATGCTGAGGTTCTTGAAGAGCTTCGTCCCTATCATCCGGTCATAGATGAGATACTCGAATACAGAACGCTTACAAAGCTCAAATCGACATATTGTGACGGTCTTTTAAAGGTGATATGCGCGGAACAGAGCCTAATCTTCAAAATATACCTGTTCGTACTGCAAGGGGACGCGAGCTGAGAAAATTCTTTATTGCAAAAGAAGGCTGTGTTCTTGTGGATGCCGACTATTCACAGATAGAGCTGAGAGTGCTTGCACATATAGCCGATGATAAGAATATGATAGAAGCCTTTAAAAACGGACTTGATATACATGCGTCAACAGCGGCAAAGGTGTTTGGCTTGCCGGAGGAAATGATAACTCCGGAGCTGAGAAGCAGGGCAAAGGCTGTAAATTTCGGTATAGTCTATGGTATAAGCGCATTTTCGCTTTCAAAGGATATCGGCGTAAGCGTAAAGGAGGCCGACAGATATATAAAGGGCTATCTTTCGCTTTATTCCGGTATAGATAAATATATGAAAACTGTCGTTGAACAGGCAAAAAATGACGGCTATGTTACGACAATGTTCGGCAGAAGAAGATATCTTCCAGAGCTTTCATCGTCAAACAGGAATATCCGTTCATTCGGTGAGCGTGTTGCTATGAACATGCCGATACAGGGTACAGCGGCAGATATAATAAAGATAGCTATGATAAGAGTTTTTGAAAGACTCAGAAAAGAAAATATGCGTTCAAGGCTGATACTTCAGGTACATGACGAGCTGATAGTTGAAGCGCCCGAGGATGAGGCTGAAAGGGCGGCAGAGCTTCTCAGCGAGGAAATGAGCAATGCCGTAAAGCTTTCGATTGAGCTTGCTGCGGATGCAGGCGTAGGCAAAACATGGTATGATGCCAAGAACTGAAAGGAGATCGTATATGCTCCATATCTTATTTGTATGTACAGGAAATACATGCCGGAGTCCTATGGCTAAGGCTATATATGAAGTGAAATCCCGTGAGTACGGTATAAACAGTATATTCAGCAGCTGTGCGCTCGGCTTTTGCGACGGTCAGAAGGTATCGCCTAATGCCGTTATAGTCTGTAATGAGATAGGTATAGATATAAGTGGCCATAAGCCGCGAATAATAAGAGAGAGAGATATCGACATTACGGATATATATGTGGTAATGACTGTCAGTCATGCGGAAACACTTGTCAGTATAGGTGTTCCGAGAGAAAAGATATGTATTTTAGGCGGCGGTGTGCCTGACCCGTTTGGCTCTGACCTCGTGACTTACCGCAGATGCAGGAAATTTATAGAGGAATCTATAGATGCGTTTTGCAGGGTACTTCTTAAAAAAATGGAGATGGGTGAATTAAAGGTGAGCGACAATGATAAACCTTACTTTGGAGCAAATGCAGAAACAACATCTTGATGATGTCGCAAGGCTTGAACAAGTATGCTTTACTCAGCCCTGGTCGTATAAAAGTCTTGAAGAAGAGCTTGAAAACGATACTGCACATCTTTTTGTTGCCCTGTGTGATGATAAGGTGGCAGGATATATAAGCGTGTATGTCGTGCTTGAAAGCTGTTATGTAAACAATATAGCTGTTTTTCCCGAATACAGACGGCAGGGCGTTGGAACTGCACTTCTGAAAATGGCAATGCTAACGGCAGATGCTATGGGTACTGATTTTATTTCCCTTGAAGTAAGAAAATCGAATGCTGAGGCGATATCGCTTTATGAAAAGCTCGGCTTTGAGGAAATGGGATTAAGAAAGAATTTTTACCGCCATCCTACAGAGGATGCGCTTATAATGACAAAGTTATTTATAAGGTAGGTCACGGTATATGAGGATATTATCAATAGAAAGCTCATGCGATGAAACAGCCGCAGCGGTCGTTGAGGACGGAAGAAGGGTGCTTTCTTCAATAGTAGCGTCACAGGTAGAGGAACATAAGCTTTACGGCGGAGTGGTTCCCGAAATAGCGTCAAGAAGGCACTGTGAAGCTATAAACGGCGTTGTTCGTGAAGCTCTCGTACAGGCAGGCGTCGGACTTGACGGTATAGATGCGATAGCCGTAACGTATGCGCCGGGACTTATCGGCGCGTTGCTTGTCGGTGTGAACTTTGCAAAAGGACTTTCAATGGCGGCAGGACTGCCGCTTGTGCCGGTGCATCACCTGCGTTCGCATATAGCATCGAACTATATAGCGCATCAGGAGCTTGAACCGCCTTTTTTATGCCTTGTTGTATCCGGCGGTCATAGTCATATAGTAGAAGTGACTGATTATACTAAAATGAAGGTCATCGGAAAGACCCGTGATGATGCGGCAGGCGAAGCCTTTGACAAAGCCGCAAGGACTATGGGAATGCCTTATCCCGGCGGAATACATCTTGATAAGTTAGCCGAGAGCGGCGACCCTGATTCATTTAAGCTGCCGCACCCGAAGGTTGACGGTTCACCTTATGATTTCAGCTTTTCGGGACTCAAAACGGCTGTTATAAATCTGATACACAATGCAGCTCAAAAGGGCGGAGAGCTTCCAAAAGCCGACCTTTGCGCTTCATTCAGAAAGGCTGTAGTTGACAGTCTCAGCGATAACTTCATAAGAGCTGCCGAGGATATGGGCTATAAAAAATTAGTTTTGGCAGGAGGAGTTTCGGCAAACTCGCTTTTAAGACGCAGGATATCGGAGGAATGCGAAAAAAGGGGCTGGAGCTGTTATTATCCGCCTGTTTCTCTTTGCGGAGACAACGGCGCAATGGTAGGCGCTCAGGGATATTATGAATATCTTTCGGGAAACATATCAGGTATGGAGCTTAACGCAAGAGCCACTATGTCTATAGAATAAAGGGGTGTTTTAATGAAAGCTATGAGAAAAGCATTTTTCTTATTCCTTGCACTGTGTTTGACGGCGGCTGTGCTTGCGGGCTGCGGAAGTGACGGCAAGACGAATACAACAAGTACTAACAGCACGAGCAGTACGCCTTCTGTTGTCAGCACAGAAAGTATCGCGGAGAGCAGTGACGAAAGTCCGGAGCCGTCTGAGGAAGCTGTAGTACTCAAGGTCCATACGACAAATGACATGAGTACTATTGTCAGGAATATGGATATAGGCAGCTTTATCGGGTACAGCGCACAGAAAGGCGTGCCTACACTACAGCATGATAATTTGCTTATGACGACTGCAAATATGAAATTTTCGGGTACGCATGACGACCTGAAAAAATTCCTTGCTCACATGGTGAAATTCGAGGAAGAAAATGTCTATGTAACGTCAGTTAAAATAGAGCCGAGCGGAGATGTATTCAAGTATTCTGTTGATATAGAAGCGCCTTATGTAAGAGACGGCAGTGAGATAAGCAATAATGAACTGAAAAAGATAATGAGGAGATATTCTTCTGCGGACAGGATAAAGCTCATAGATGCATTTCTTGCATTCCATGATGAATATTCTTATGAGAAAGTGTTTATAAAATATTTTCTTACAGATGATGACAATGCAAGCGCAGATATGGAAAAGAATTTCAATAACTATAACGGTTTTCTGTCATACCAGGAGGCTGTTATAAAGGACGGCAATTTTAAGTTTGATGAAGCTGTGAGTATAGAAAAAACACCTGTTGACGGTGACACTATAACCTATGTGGAATATACTCTTGTTTCGGATAAATTCAACAGGAACTGAGGATGCTTTAAGGATGAAAGAAATACTGAAAAGACTTTGCGCTGACATGGGCATTTCGGGCAGAGAGTCCGAAATGCTCAATATTGTCAGGGAGCTTATAGGTGAAAGCGCATATGTAAGCGCTGATAAAAACGGGAATATAATAGCCTCTTTGGGAGATATGAATGCAGACAAGCATATAATGATAGACGCTCATATCGACAGGATAGGTCTTATCGTCACGTACATAGATGACGAGGGATTTATAAAGGCTGAAAATGTAGGCGGCATCGACCAGAGAACACTTCCGAGCAGCGCTGTAAAGGTGCTTGGAAAAGAAAAAATATCAGGAGTTATATGCACTGTGCCGCCGCACCTTACGGACGGCGACGGTGAGCCGTCAAGGGACAGGATATGGATAGATACGGGACTTTCTGCCGCTGAAGTCAGGGAGCTTGTTTCTTTGGGCGACAGTATTATAGTTTGCAGCAGATACACCGAGCTTCTTAATGACCGTGTGGCTGTGTCGGCGCTTGACGACCGCTCAGGCTGTGCGGTTCTGATAAATACGATAAAGCTTTTGAAGGACAGGACTTTGCCGTGCAGGGTATCGTTCGTGTTTTCCGTTCAGGAGGAAACAAATGAATTGGGCGCACAGACTGCCGCATTCAGTCTCAGTCCTGATGAAGCTGTTGTCATAGATGCAGGCTTTGCAAAGCAGGAGGGTGTTCCTGACGAAAAGAGCGGTGATTTGGGCTGCGGAGGTATAATAAGCATAGCGCCTGTGCTTTCAAAAGCCGTTACGGATAAGCTTATAGATATCTCAAAGCGTCTGGATATGAAATGTGACTATGAAGTGAGCGGAAGTACTACAGGCACAAATGCCGACAAGATAGCTGTTTCGGGAAGCGGAGTAAGAACAGGCGTTATATCGATACCGTCAAAGAATATGCACACGCAGACAGAAATAGTTTCAATAAAGGATATGGAAAAGATATCCGAGCTTCTTGCAGTATATATAACGGAAGGCGGTGCCGAAAATGCTTGACTATAAGCTGCTTGAAAGATTATGTACCGCTGACGGTATATCCGGACAGGAGGACGAGGTAAGAAACATCATACTTGAAGAAATAGCTCCCTTTGCCGATGATGTAAGGACAGATAATTCTGGAAATATACTTGTATTCAAAAAGGGAAAGAAAACGCCGTCCAAAAAAATGCTTATATCCGCGCATATGGATGAGGTCGGATTTATCGTTACATATATAAATAAAGACGGTACGCTCAAATTTGAAGCTGTAGGCGGAGTGAATGACAGCGCGGCATTCGCTAAGAATGTGAAGATAGGCAAAAACAAGATAAGGGGCGTTGTATGCTCAAAGCCCGTTCATCTTCTTAAAGCTGACGAAAAAAAGAAATATCCGCCGATTTCTTCGCTGTGCATAGATATAGGCGCAAAGGACAGAGAGGAAGCCGAAAAGTATGTTTCTTTGGGCGATATGATAGCTTTTGATTCACCGTATGAAAACAAGGACGGCAGGATAATATCAAAGGCTATAGATGACCGTTTCGGCTGTCTTGTTTTGACAGAGCTTATAAAGAGTGAGCTTGAATATGATATGTATTTCAGCTTTGTAGTACAGGAAGAGGTCGGACTGAGAGGTTCAAGGACTGCCGCATTTACCGTTGACCCTGACTGTGCGATAGTGATAGAGGCTACTACAGCATCGGATGTGCCGTTTGCGGAGAATGAAAAGCGCGTGTGCAGTGCAGGCGGCGGCGCAGTCATAACGTTTATGGACAGAGCGACTATATATGACAGAGAATACTATAATATCGGCATGGAATGCGCTAAAGAGCTTGGAGTAAAGGCTCAGACGAAAACTATGATAGCAGGCGGAAACGATGCGGGAGCTATACACTGTTCAAGAGGCGGTGTGCGTACAATGGCTGTTTCCGTTCCGTGCAGATATATACATTCTTCAAGCAGTCTTGCATGTATTGAAGATATGGAGGCTGTATATTCTGTTGTAAAGGCTTCGGCTGAAAAGATACTTAGTCTATGATAGTGCTTGCTGATGAAAATAATATCGGGGAGCTTTTACAGCTTGTAAGCAAAGCGGACATAAACGCCTGCCGTATAGCATGTCTGCTTGAAAGCTATGGTACAGGCTATGACTTTGCAAAATTCTGGATACAGTATGATGACAGCGGCAAGCCCGTTTCGGCAGCGGCAAGATATTATTCCGATATCACTTTATTTACTTCCGAAGACAGCGATATTGACGAGCTGAAAGAGTTTATCGGTATAACGGGCGGCAGTCGGTTTAAAAATGATGACAGTGTTGTGATGCGGCTTGCAAGTCGGGAAAATATAAGAACTGCTGTGAAAGACGGGGCAGAGATGATACCTTCTCCCGACCTTAACAGGGTGTACAGACTTTTGGAGTCGTGCCGTGAGAGCGGCTTTGATGTTCCTCGGTATGAGGATTTTATACTTGACATGTCGCATAAGATAAGACACGGCACAGCCTTATGCGCTGCCGTTGAATATCAGGGAGAATATGTTTCGTGCGCAATGACTGTTGCACAGTCGGAAAGCTGTGCGGTGATAGGCGCTGTTGCAGTCAAAAAGGGATTCCGCAGGCTTGGCTTCGGCTCCGCATGTGTAAGTCATCTTTGTAAAATGCTTGGAAGCAGGGAGATATTTATTGTACGTTTAAAGGACAGGAACAGAGAATTTTATGAACAGCTTGGGTTCAGTGAAAGCTAAAGGAATATTTTGGAGGAAGAAAAATGGAAATACCGTTTTATAATGCGGATAAAAAGGTGCTTGAAGCCGCCGATGAAGCTATGAGGATGTGCAGGGAGTACCTTGAAAGAACTGACGATATAACAGAATACAATCAGCTCAAAATGCTGAGGGCATTTCAGAATGCAAGGGTAAGCGAGAGCTGTTTTACTGCGTCAACAGGCTATGGCTACGGCGACAGGGGCAGAGAAGCGCTTGATGCTGTCTTTGCGGAAGTTTTTGATATGGAGGATGCGCTCGTAAGACATAATTTTGCCAGCGGCACACATACTCTTACTGTGGCGCTTTTCGGCGTTCTCAGACCGGGAGATACCATGATATCAGTGACAGGTACGCCTTATGATACATTACAGGGAGTTATAGGCATAGGCGGAGAAAGCTCAGGCTCGCTCAGGGAATTCGGTATAAACTATGAACAGACAGAGCTTCTTGAAAACGGCAGAGTGGATATTGAGACTATGAAACAGCGTATAAAGCCTGATACAAAGATGGTCTATATACAGCGTTCAAGAGGTTATTCGCTCAGACCTACCCTGCTTGCAAAGGATATCAAGGAAATAGCAGATACTGCACATTCTCTTGCGCCGGACTGCATAGTAATGCTCGATAACTGTTACGGTGAATTTGTAGAAAAGGTAACGCCCGGTCAGATAGGCGTTGACCTTATGGCAGGCTCACTGATAAAAAATCCCGGCGGAGGAATAGCGCCTACAGGAGGATATATTGCAGGAAAGAGAAAGCTTGTTGAAGCTTGCAGCTATCGTCTTACGACACCCGGAACGGGAAAAGAGATAGGCTGTACTCTCGGAAACAACCGTGAGCTTTTCATGGGAGCATTCAGTGCGCCGCACGTTACGGGTGAGGCTGTAAAAACAGCGATATTCACATCAGCATTGTATGAGCTTTTGGGATATAAAGTCACACCGAGGTATAACGAGGAGAGAGGAGATATCATACAGGCTGTTCTTTTGGGCAGCGAGAAAAAGCTCATTTCATTCTGTCGAGGAGTGCAGATGGCTTCACCGATAGATTCATTTGTAACGCCTGAGCCCTGGGACATGCCCGGATATGACAGCAAGGTAATAATGGCGGCAGGCGCATTCACTCTCGGCTCATCTATAGAGCTTTCTGCCGATGCGCCGCTCAGAGAGCCGTGTGCGGTATGGATGCAGGGTTCTCTTAATTTCCACACAGGCAGGCTTGCTTCGATACTTGCCGCTGCGTCAATTGACGGCTCCGATTAAACTGACGGACAAAATTGATTTATATTATTTGCTTACTTTTGAGTTTTCAAAGTCAGCGAATTCAGGAAAGGGGGCGCGGGGGAAAACCCTTTTTTCGAAAGAAAAGGGTTTTCCCCCGATAACTGACGGATAAAATTGATTCGTAAAATTGATTTCCGTATAACTTTCTGCTGGTTTCTTGAA
>ONVG01000165.1 GCA_900321195.1 uncultured Eubacteriales bacterium | reverse complement strand
GGGCAGCTTATAGCCCAGCTCACGGGCGGTGTTTATGTATTCGCGGCAGTTATACTGCTCGGCATCAGCTTTTTTGCGGAAGCCCCAGCCGTAGAGAACGGCGGCAAAGTCAACGCCTGCCTCCTGTGCCGCCTCGGCGTCAACGTAGCTGTCGCCCACAAACAGGGCGTCGGAAGGCTCCACCTCCAAATCGGCGCAGACCTTTAACAGCATATCCGTCTTGGTCATATCGCGCTCGACGTTTGTCGCGCATACCGTGTCGAACAGGTCGCCTATATAATTATAAACGCCCAGCATATTGTTGATGAATTTTTCGTTTTTCTGAGTAACGATAGCAAGCTTGAATCCGCTTTCTTTAAGCTTTGTGATATCCTGTATGTATGTATATTCCGTCACATATACTGTTTCGGTCTGTGCAGACTGACTTCCCTTTATGATATTTCCGGCACTGTCCTTTACATAGTTTATATATCCGACAGATGACTGGAGCTTCACGGTACAAAGACCGTTTCCTTTAAGATAATCTGATATAACAGTATCGTGTATAACTATATTATCATAGAATATGTGCATATCTCTCGACTGAAGGTCGTTTATTATATTCATAGTCCTTGCTTTAAGGTCGGGAGAATACTGCGGGTCTTTAAGAGCAGAGATGTTTTCCGCTTCGAGGGAATTAAGATAAGCCTTTATCAGAGTTTCCGACTTTGACTTTACCTCATTATAATTAAATTCAGGGAAATCCGAAGTTATATTCGGCAGACAAATATCCGTCATACCGTTGAGGGAGCGCGGTCTCTGATTTACATGTTCAGCCTGATGCTGATATCCTTTAACAAAGTCTTCAACGCCGAAAAGCGAGCGTGAATATTCCTTTATTTTTCTTCTTATCTTATGCACGGCTGCCCATATTATTATGACAATAACGATTATAACGACAAGGTAAACCGCTGCTATTATAGTGCCTGCCGAAAGACCATTCAATGTACACACCTCAAATTAAATCAAAGCTGATAAATAAAGCCTTTTGTAGTTATTATAAATATTTATTTTTCTCAATTTATACACTATTATCTATATTATACTATTATTTATCAAATTTTGCAATACAAATACAAAAATATCCTCATAAAATAATAAAATTTATATTTTTTGTTCAATGAGTAAATATTTAACTATTGCAAATAGACAAATAACGACATCTGTATTTTATCATAATATCCAATTAAAGCGATGCATTATCTGCAAAATATTTATTATATCCGCTGTGATGTTGAAAAATTCAGGGCATTTATACAAAATTTCAAAACCTGCATTTCTCAGGGAAAAAACCGTTTGTTTTCCGCACCTTTTGATGTATAATCATAGTATCATAACAAAAAAGGAGTCTTTACTATGTCAATACCGAACGATCCCGTTATACTTCTGTCTTATATCAACACTCAGCTCAGGGATAACTACCCCTCTCTCAAGGAGCTTTGCAAAGCCGCTGACTGTGACGAAAATGATATCACAAGCAAGCTCTCGGCTATCGGCTATGAGTACAACAGTGAGTACAATAAATTCATCTGAGCATTTCGGAAATACAGACCGTCTTTATTTATATAAAACTCACAAAAATACAAACACACTATTGTGTTCAAGAGCAGAATGTACTATAATCATTGTAAGTAAATTACATCGGCACTGCCGCAAGGAAAGAATTTTATGATAAGAATATATAATGCTTTAAAAAAACACAGACGTGTGATACTTTTCCTGTGTGACATGATATTATGGAACATTTCATACTATATGTCATTCGCCATAAACAAAAACATTTTCCTGCTTAAAGGTGAGGAAAATGTTTTCTTGATTGGTCTTATTATAGTAAATGTCGTATTTTCGGGAGTTTTCCTTTTATTCCGGCTTTATGACAAGCTGTGGCGGTATGCGGATATCGAGGACTTCTTCTATGCGGCTATCGCTTCATTATCCGCCAATCTCGTGTTCATGTCCTGCATGATGATAATAGGAAATGAACAGAACCGCCTGAATCTTGGTTCAAGGATATATATAACCTTCACTCTCATGTCTACCCTGTTCGTAATGCTGTTCAGGATAATCTACCGTCTGAACAAGATACTCGAAAGACGAAACTTAGCAGGCAAGGCTAAAAAGCGCCTTATGATAATAGGCGCCGGCGAAGGCACATTGTCCGTACTCAGCGAGCTTTCAAAAACTCCCGGCAATGAATATATACCTGTATGCATAGTTGATGACGACAAGGAAAAGCTTCACAGACGAATAGCAGGCGTAAAGGTCGAGGGCACTACCTACGAGATAGCCGAGCTTTGCAAAAAAAATGATATCGAGGTCATACTCTTTACCATATCGCAGATAAGCATTACCGACAAAAAAAGGATACTCGACGCCTGCGCCGACACACATCTTGAAGTCAAGATAATCCCGAATATATACAACCTTATGACTTCGGGCGTACCGATAACATCTTCCATACGTCAGGTCGAGGTCGAGGACCTTTTAGGCAGGGAGCCTGTTGTATTCGATACCGAAAAATACGGAAAATATATCATAGGACAGACTGTTCTCGTAACAGGCGGCGGCGGTTCCATAGGCTCGGAGCTTTGCAGACAGATAGCAAGACTCAAACCAAAGCACCTTATAATACTCGATATCTATGAAAACAACGCCTACGACATACAGCAGGAGCTTATAAGAAAACACGGCTCTGACCTTTCATTTGAAGTGCAGATAGCCTCGGTACGTGACAAGAAAAAGCTGGAGCATATTTTTAAAACAAAGAATATAGACGTTGTGTTCCATGCCGCTGCACACAAGCATGTGCCGCTTATGGAAACAAATCCGGAGGAAGCAGTCAAAAACAACGTTTTCGGTACATTGAAGCTCGCCGAAACAGCAGACAAATATCATGTCAAGAATTTTGTACAGATATCCACCGACAAGGCTGTAAATCCCACAAACGTAATGGGCGCATCAAAACGTATATGCGAAATGATAATACAGATGATGGGCAAAAAAAGCAAAACAAATTTCGTCGCTGTACGTTTCGGAAATGTACTCGGCTCAAACGGCTCTGTAATACCTCTGTTCAAGGAGCAGATAAGAACAGGCGGCCCTGTTACTGTAACTCATCCGGAAATAATACGCTACTTTATGACTATCCCTGAAGCCGTTTCACTCGTCCTTACGGCAGGAAGTCTTGCCAAGGGCGGAGAAATATTCATACTTGATATGGGTGAGCCTGTAAAAATACGTGTTCTTGCGGAAAATCTGATACGCCTTTCCGGCTATAAGCCCTATGAGGATATCAAAATAGAATATACCGGTCTGCGTCCGGGCGAAAAGCTTTATGAAGAGCTTCTTCTCAACGAGGAAGGAATCAAAAAAACGGACAATAAAAAAATATATATCGGCAAACCGATAGAATTCAACAACGAAACATTCCTTGAAAGTCTGAAAGAGCTTTATTATGTGGCTCATAAAAACAGAAAACAGGATGTCGAAAGACTTATCGCCGATATTGTCCCGACCTTCCATCACGCCAAAAACGAAAATGCAGAAATACCTAAGCAGAACGATGAAAACGAATAGTTTATCATATCAAAAATAGCCGCATATCCTGCGGTTATTTTTTCGGGTAAAAAATCAGAAAACAGCAATATACAAAACCGTAAGCGCGGACATAAGCTATCTCATGTCTTATTGCAAGGATGTATAATACAAATGTAAAATAAAGG
>ONVG01000054.1 GCA_900321195.1 uncultured Eubacteriales bacterium | reverse complement strand
AATGAAATGAAAAAAACGGTGAATCATAACGCTCTAAAGCAGAATGTCAATACAAATAACACTGCGCCGAAACAGCCTTTCCAAAGCCCTCAGAACATGCCAAACAACAATGCAATACCGAATAACCAAAAAACTTCCGTGCAGAAACAGCCTTTCCAAAACCCTCAGAACATCCCAAACAACAATGCAATGCCGAATAATCGGAATGCTTCCGTACAGAAACAGCCTTTCCAAAGCCCTCAGAACATTCCAAACAACAATGCAATGCCGAATAATCGGAATGCTTCCGTGCAGAAACAGCCTTTCCGGAATGCGCGGCCAATACCCAAAAGCAATGCAAAACAGGGCATCCCGAATATCAATTCAGAAAGACTTATCTATATTGCAAAACCAAATAAAAGCGGAATGAGGATAGGCTTTGTTTTCTGTCTTTTGGTCGCAGCCGCTTGCTGCTTTATTATATATTATGCTTTTACTGCCCCCGTAGATAATATATTAACGCACATGAGTGAGAACGAAAGCTGGAGCTTATTATCAAAATGGAACCGCTATATATTTGGTTTTGTTATTGTCGGTTCTTTAACAGCGATAACGGCTTTTACATTGCTTGTAAAGCTGATAGGCTCATCAAAGCCGTGTGTCAGGGCTTATGACACACATATATGCGGCTTCGGCTACCATGCTAACATGAAAACGGACTTTAATTTTAAATACAGTGAGATAAACAGTATAAGATGTATAAATAAAAAGGTCATGTTTGCGGCTCAGGTATTTAACTATACGGTAGTCCTGCCAAACAAAAAGGCTGCAAAAGAGCTTGTGCAGCTTTTACTGGAAAAAAGCAAAAATTCAATTCCGGCGCAAGTCAATAATGATGAGCTTTTGGCAGATATACCCGATAATGAGCCGATATATACAGTCAGGGAAAAAATGTCAAGTAAAACATCGAAGCTGATAATCTGCCTGTCGGTAATAGCTGCTTGTATCATTACTCCTTATATCACTTATACGTGGATATGGGATTATCCTGAATTATGGCGTTTAAAAATAGATTATAAAAATCAGATAGGCTTCTTTATGATTCTCGGCATCGCTGTATCGATAGTATCTTTGATATTATTCATTAGACTGATAACGTCATCAAAACCGTATATAAAGGTTTATAAAGATCATATATGCGGAAAAGGCTACTGCGCCAACACAAAAAATGATTTCGATTTTTATTACAATGAAATGGACGATATTAAATGCATGAATAAAAAGATAACATTTTCAGCTCAGCATGTTCAGTATATGATAAAGCTTCCCGACAAAGAAAAAGCAAGAGAGCTTGCTTCAATGCTTATCTTAAAAACAAAAAACGCTAAACAGAAAAAATAAAAATCCACATGAAAGAAGGTCAGAAAAATGACGCCGTGTCTATGCCGTAAGTTCTATCCCGATATGATATATGCATTCGGATTTCTCCCCTGTGCATCGGCTCCGCTGATGCTCGGAGCTATGGGAATGTTCTCATGCATACCGCAAAACAGCAGCTTTTCTGCCGCTCCTCAAAAGCGCATAAACTTCTGCACAAACTGCGGTACACGTCTTTCTGTACCTTTTCAGAAATTCTGTACCGAATGCGGAAACAGAATAAGATAACATCAAAACACAAAAACACGGCAGACTGTATCGGGTCTGCCGTGTTCTTTATTTCTGACAAAAATAAGATATATCCTTTCCGTCAGAAGCTATTATTATATCTCCGTTTTTATCTGTGCGGAGAAGCTTTGCATCTATCCGCTCCAATACATCCCTGTCAGGAAGATATTTATTATACCTGCCTGCCGATATCACTGCATATTTTGGTGATACCTCGTCATAGAATTTTTGTGTCGTTGATGTTTTGCTGCCGTGATGACCTGTTTTCAATACATCCGAATGAACATATTCATCCGCAGCAAGTATGTCCGTTTCGGCTCTCTTTCCTGCATCTCCCATAAACAGAAATGATGTTTCCCTGTACAAAAGCCTTACAACAACAGAATTTTCATTACTGTCACCATAGTCCTTTATCGGTGAAAGCACTCTCAATACCGCATCTCCGAAAACATACTCGCCGATATCGGCTCTGATGATATTTATTTCATGCTCTCTGAGCGTATCATAAAACATCTTCTGTCCGTAAGTTTTTTCTTCATTATCCATATCAAAGCTGCTCACCATGACATTTTCTATCTCAAAGCTGTCTGCTGCAGAGATGATATCTCCTGTATGGTCAGAGTCGGTATGCGTTGCAATAAAAAGGTCTATCTTTTTTACACCGTACTTTTTCAGATATCTGCACACTGTCTTTTCAGAGGAAAATTCTCCCGTGTCTATGAGTATGTATTTTCCGCCGCAGTCTATAAAAATGCTGTCGCCCTGCCCTACATCTATAAAATGTACCGTCAGAGGATATCCGTCCGCACTGTGACAAAAATCCGATATCCCGAAAAGCTTTCTGAGCATTCTCTCGTTTATGCCGAAAAATCTGTCTGCCGATATCAGCAGAAGAACAATGCTCATCACAACAGCCAATATCGGCAGGACTATGCATTTCTTACGCTTATTCATCATTTTTTCTTTCAAGAAGTACTGCGGTAACGCTGTTTATCCTCTGATCCTCGACCTCGTTTACAGTTATGTCAAGCTCACGGTAAACAAAATGCTCTCCCTTTTCGGGTATATCGCCTATCTGCTCTATAGCCCAGCCGCCTACCGATTTGCTGTCGGTTTCTATGTATTTCGGATAGAGGTCAAACAGCTCTAACATGTCGCTTATGTTCATATCTCCGCTAAGCTCGTATTTGTCATTATCCAGCTTCTTGTATTTGCTCTCTATCTCCTCGTCCTCATCCCATATATCACCGACAAGCTGTTCGAGAAGGTCTTCCATTGTTACTATGCCCAGTGTTCCGCCGTAATCATCCGTAACTACGGCAAGATGCAGACGCTTATATTTGAAATCTGCAAGTATTGACGAAAGCTTTTTTGAGCGGTAAATAAAATAAGCGGGCTGTATGAGCGAATACATATCCGGCGCATCTGTTTTCAGAAGCATTTCAAGATAATCCCTTGTATGAAGTACGCCTATTATATTATCGATATTGTCTTTATAAACAGGTATTCTCGAATATCTTTCCGTGAGGATTATATCCTTTATCTTTTCCGGGTCGTCCTCAACATCTATCGCCGTCATATCAACACGGGGAGTGAGTATATCATAGGCGGTCTTTTCGTCAAATTCAAGCGCCGACTGTACAAGCTCGCTCTCCTGCTCTTCAAGAACTCCCTCATCCTCGATACTCTCAACGATATATTTCAATTCATCCTCTGTAACGGTAGGTTCTTTTTTCTTTCCCCTGCCTGCGATATTCTTTACCACCGCATTGAGCTTGAGCAGCAGGAATGTTACAGGCGTGAATATCACCATGAGCGCATACAGTATTGATGATGACGACATAGCCATTTTCTCACTGTTTTCCATAGCAATATTCTTAGGCAGCACCTCTCCGAATATCAGTATTATTACCGTAAGAACTACAGTGCTGAGTATAGTGCCGTTTGCTTCTCCGAAAAATGAAACAAAAAACAATGTGGCAAGTGATGAAGCCGCTATATTCACTATATTGTTTCCTACAAGTATAGTTGAAAGCGCCTTGTCGTAATTCTCGGATATCTTATAGGCTTTTTTTGCTTTCTTGTTTCCGTTATCCGCATAGCTTTTAAGTCTTATCTTGCTTGCTGCGGAATATGCGGTTTCGGTAGATGAAAAAAACGCCGAAAACATTACTAACAGCAGTATTATCGCTGCATTTATCCAGGGATCCAAAAAATATCACTCCATTAACATAATATTACGATTATATATTATATGCAGTGACAGAGGTTTTTTAATTCCATATTAGAATTATTGAATGATATTCTCTCTTTTTATTAAAAATTGCAAAATAATGATCATATCACAGAGAAATTCTCAATGATATGATCATTGTTATATCACATACTGACAGGTTCGTCTATTGTTTCCTTGTCTGAAAAGCCGATAGCTTTACCGCCGGAGCATATCCTTATTCTTTGTACAAGTCTTTCAGCGGTATATAATATCTGACCGTCACAGCATGCGGAAGGGATGAGCTTTCCAAGCTCCTTTACTCCACAGAGAGTATATAATGCGGAAAGAAAATAAAAGCCGTCAATATTTTCCGGTCTTAGTCTTTGGTATTTATACGGAAATTCGGGAAAATATTCATAAAGCACTGTGCCCTTCAATGATACTGAAGGTCTTGCGCTCGTGAAAACTATCGTTTTTTCAGACAGCGGCAGTTTTGTTTCTATCCTTTCGGGAGATATCAGTATATCGCAGTCGGAAAGCCTTTCGGGAGAATCGCTCACTATAAGAGATACGCCTATACTGTCAGAAAATCTTTCGGACTCTTTTTCGTAAAATCCCGGCATATTGGTTATGACCATAAGCTGTGAAGTGAACTCCGAAAGCTTTTCCGCAAACAGCGGATGATCTGCCATAGGGTCATAATAGGCTATTTTCAGGCTGTCGGGGGAAACATCAGCCCTTTTAAGTATATCGCACACTGCATTCTGCATCATAACACAAGCATATTCGATGCTTTCAAATCTTCTGAACGGCGTGTTTTCAAGCTCCAGTTCCCCGCTGCAAAGCACTGTCTTTGGTGCGCCTATTGCATAGTCATATATTTTTTTATAGTTTATTTTTCCCCGGTTAAGTCTGTACTTTATATACAGCACCGATATTTTATTTTGTTTTTTTACTGCTGCGCTTATCTCATACGGACGGAACAGCGATTTTATTTTCTGCATAAAATTTTTACTGCTGTTTTTTTCAATATTCAGTACAGTCAGCATACAGTCACCTCTTTCTTTTTTTAAATTATATGCAATATAAAAGAAAAAAATGACCCCCGGCGGAGTGCCTCCGCAGTCGATTCGCGTTGTCGCTCGCTGCGCTCCGCTCTGATTGCAAACCGTAACTTTATTCACGCGGCATAAAAGTTGCATTAGGTGCGGCAAAGTTTGATAGAAAAAAGAACTTGTAAATTTTTATGTAATAGCCGTAAAGCGCACCGCCGGCAAGCTGCCGGTGCCGATTCGCGTTGTCGCTCACTCCGTTCCGCTCTGATTGCAAACCGTAACTTTATTCACGCGGCATAAACGTTGCATTAGGTGCGGCAAAGTTTGATAGAAAAAGAAATTGAAAAATTTTAATACAATAGCCGTAAAGCGCACCGCAAGGGGCGTGGCGGCGAACGTAGAAAACCGGCGCCGCCGCGCCGCCGCACCGGATGTGCGTGCATAGCAGTGTAAATTACTATAAAGTAAGCGCGCTTTACCGCGCGTGATCGTAATCGGCACCGGCAGCTTGCCGGTCGGCAATGTTGGAAATGGTATCTCCGACATTGCTTGTGACGTTCGATACTACATCTCCTGCATTGCTTGTGATGTTCGATACTACATCTCCTGCATTGCTTGTGATATTCGACGCTGCGCTGCCTGCGTTATCGGCTGCATTGTCTATAGTGTCACCTATATTCCTTGCAGCATTTTCTGCGGTATCGCCGGCATTATCGACTGCGTTTCCGGAATATATCATATCATCCGTATCGCCTATTATACCGTTTCCGTCAGTTACCTGTCCGCTGCGCGGAAGAACTTTCATATCATCGCTGACCTGTGCGCCCGGAAGCTCGGATGCCTGCGGCACTGACGCCGTATTGTCGGGAACACTGCTTTCATTCGTCTTGCATGCTGCCATGCTAAGACTCATTACCGAAAGTATGCCAAGTGCAAGAATTAGCTTTTTCATACTTATACTCCTTTTCATTTTATTACAAAGCTTATTATTCTCATCGGCATTTGTTTTATTCTTTTATCGGATTGTAAATTTATGACAACAAAAAAAGACTGCCGCATAAAACGACAGCCTTTTCAAAATTTTTATTATCTGCCCATATTCTGAGCAGCTCCGCCCTGATACTGATCTGCATAGCCTGTTCCTATTACATTCGGCATATTATTGGATATGTTGGGAACATTAGGTATGTTGGGCAATGCTGAGTTCTGTGCGGCAGGCTTCTGAGCCTTCGGCATACCGCCTGCCTTCGGAGCTGTTTTCTTTGATGATGTATCAACATTTCCGTCGATAACAAGCTCTTTAAGTGTTGTTGCAAGTCCTGCCATAGACTGTAATTCCGAAGGAATTATTATCTTTGTTGCGCGTCCGTCTGCTACCTGTGAGAATGTTTCAAGACTCTTGAGCGCTATGACCTTATCGGAAGGCGCTGCTTCATTCAACATCCTCAAGCTGTCTGCATACGCTGACTGAACTGCGATGATAGCTTCAGCTTCACCCTGTGCTTCACGTATCTTTGTTTCCTTGACAGCTTCTGCGCGGAGGATAGCTGCTTCCTTATGACCTTCTGCAACGAGTATCTGACTTGTCTTTTCACCCTCTGCATCGAGTATCCTTGCACGACGCTCACGCTCTGCCTTCATCTGCTTCTCCATTGCGACCTGTATCTCACGGGGCGGAAGAATGTTTTTAAGCTCAACACGCTTTACCTTTATTCCCCATGCATCTGTTGCTTCATCAAGTATCTCTCTTATACGGTCGTTTATCTTGTCACGTGATGTAAGTGTGTTGTCAAGTTCAAGCTCGCCTATGATGTTTCTGAGTGTTGTTGCGCAAAGTGTTTCGATAGCCATTATAGGATGCTCAACACCGTAGGTATAGAGCTTTGAGTCTGTTACCTGAAAATATACGACTGTATCTATCTGCATGGATACGTTATCTCTTGTGATAACCGACTGCGGCTCAAAGTCTACTACCTGCTCTTTAAGAGATATTCTCTTTGCTATTCTGTCCATGAACGGGACCTTTACATGTATTCCTGTGTGCCATGTTGCGTAGTATGCGCCGAAACGCTCTATAACAAATGCGTTTGCCTGCGGAACAACTTTTATGTTCGCAACTATTACAAGAATGATGATACCAAAAATAATTCCGAATGCTACTATTGCCGGCATATTAAATTACCTCTTTTCAGTGTTTTTTTAGCATAAATTCTCATGCTGTAACTGTCTGATTTACCTGCTCTACAATAAGCTTTACTCCTTCTATCCTCATAACAACTATCTCTGTTCCTACGGGAAGAAGTTCTTTGTTCTCTGTAACAGCCGTCCAGTCACAATTATCTACTCTTACACGGAATGTACACATGTCCTTGTCTATAATTTTTGTGACCTTTCCTTTTTTTCCGATATTCATATCGGCATTTGTCGGTGTTTTGTCGAATTTGCTCATCCTGTGCGCAAACGGCTTTGTCAAAACTAAAAGTACGGTCGTTACGATGAAAAATACTATTATCTGCACCATAATATCTACTCCCGCACATTCGAGTATCAATGCGACTATTCCGCCTACAGCGCTCCATATCGTTATGAGCTGGAGCTGTGTCATGCATTCAAGAAAAATAGACACTACTATTACTGCTACCCAGATCCAAAAAATATCGCTCATACTGCTCACCTCCTTAAAGAGCTGACGATAACTTTTTGTTTTCCCTTATCCTTGAAAGTTCTGTACGGTAATCCGCTATAAGCTCATAAAGCTCCTCTGTACCGACTTTCACATGCTGTTCATCTTCCGATATTTCATTTTCTATTACGGAAAATTTACTGTCAGATGCAAGGCTGTATATATTTCCGCTGAAATAATACGCTTCACGCCTGCCTTCTATCACATCCCGTATGCCGTTTTGTATCTCGTCACCGAAATTTCTGACCTCGGCAAGAAGAAATGAGCTTACGGGAGCATGAACTTCATCATCGAATACAGCCTTTAAAACAGCATGCCTGCCTGACGTCAAGACAAATCTGTACTCTATGGTATCAGCTCCCTTCATACACGGGATATGCAGTCGTTATTTTCCGGCTGCTGTCAAGATACATATCTATCTCGATATTTCCCGAATGTCCTATCCAGAGTGAGCCTGACGAATTCAGCGGGTCGGACACCGCTTCCTCATAGGCTGTATTTATCGCATCAACTACCTGCTGCGGCGTCCAGCTTTCGGGATAGAATGAGCTGAAACCGTTCTTTTTCTTTCCGCTCACCTTTACCTTTGCAGTAAACACACCGTTTTTATCGCTGCTGCTCCTTGTTCCCTCGATTATCTCGCCCTTGCTGTCCGATACCATAGTGTAGTGATAGCCTGTTGCATTTCCTTTTTTATTTATAGTGCCGTCAAAGATATGCTCAAGCGTACCCTTTGCAAAATAGTCCGTATTATTCAGCCTGGCGATATCCGCCATTGTATAAGTGACTGTAACAGATGCTTCCTCAGAAGTCTGACTTTCGGCTTTCGGCAGTTCTGAGGTTTTTGAAGAGGTCTGACTTTCGGCTTTCGGCAGCTCTGAGGTTTTTGAAGAAGTCTGACTTTCGTCTTTCGATGACTGTGAGCTTTCGGATAATAAACTGTCTTTATTCGTATAGGAACCGTTATTCAGAACATTTCCTAAAAATGCTGTGCCGCCCAGCAATACTGCTGCTGTCATAACTATTTTCAGCGTCAGCGACACATTGAAGCCATTTTCACTGTTTTTTCTGCTCATCTGTTTCACTTCATTTCTGCTTGTGTTTTTTTCTGCCCCTGTCTGCGCCGTTTCTGACAGACGGCTTGTTCTTCGAGACATTCAGCATACTGTCATATTTTTCAAAAG
>ONVG01000143.1 GCA_900321195.1 uncultured Eubacteriales bacterium | reverse complement strand
TGCCTTTTCAATAGCCTTTACTATTATTCTCAAGGTTTTTATCCTTGCATACTTTTTATCGTTGGATTCGATTATGTACCAGGGAGCATTCTTTGTACTCGTTTTCTGTAAAAGCTCATCCACTGCCGCTTCATATTCCGGCCATTTATCTCTGTTGCGCCAGTCCTCGTCCGTTATCTTCCACTGCTTTTCGGGAGTGTTCTCTCGGTTCGTAAAGCGTTCAAGCTGTACATCCTGATCTATATGCAGCCAGAATTTCAGAAGTACTGTGCCGCTGTCCGTGAGCATCCTTTCAAACTCGTTTATCTCATGGTATGCCCTGCGCCACTCCTTTTCCGTACAAAAGCCTTCAAGACGCTCTACCATGACTCTGCCGTACCACGTTCTGTCAAAAATACAGATGTGTCCTGTCTTTGGCAGCTTTGTCCAGAACCTCCACAGATAATGCCTGTTCTTTTCGTCGGGCGACGGTGAGGCTATCGGGTGAACATCAAAGCCGCGCGGGTCAAGCGCATAAGTCACTCTGCGTATGTTGCCGCCCTTTCCTGCCGCATCCCATCCCTCATAGCACAATATGACAGGTATCCTCTTTCTGTAGATGATATTATGCAGCTCGCTCAGCCTTGTTTGCAGCTTTTTCAGCTCCTTGCCGTATTCATTGTCATCCATCGAAAGCGAAAGGTCAACTTCCGCAAGCTTGGGCATCTCCCTGAGCGGAAAATCCTCTTCCGAGGTGCTTCCGGCGTACTTTCCTTCTTCAAGTCCGCGCTCTATCCTCTGTACGATAAGCTTCAGTGAATCTCTTACTGCTGTTTTATGGCGGTTTCCGTCAAGGATATGCCATGCAGCTATATCTCCCGTTTTTTCCATGAAGTCGTCATAGGCTTCCATAAATCTCTTGTATTCCTTGTGCTGCCAGAGGTCGTCACTGTCAACACGCCATTCCGTCTTTGGGTCCTCAAAAAGTCTGTGCAGCCTTTCAAACTGCTCCTGCCTGCTTACATGCAGGAATATTTTCAGCACTATATATCCGTCATCACGGAGCTGACGCTCAAATTCATTTACCTGACGAACCAAATGGCGGTAGTCATCTTTTGTTATCTCGTGTCTTAAATACTTGCGCACTGCGCTCTCCATCCAGCCCGAATCAAGAAATGTAACTTTTCCGTTTACTGGTATCGCTTTCATATACTGATACAAAAACGGGAATCTTTCCTGTGCAAGCGGCAGTATCTTCGGAGACTCAACGTGATAAAATCTCGGGTCAAGCTCACTGATAAGCTCCTTGATAAGACTTCCTTTTCCTGCCGCAGCCCAGCCCTCTATAAGAACGATAACAGGCAGCTTTGCCTGCATAAGAAGCTGCTGCTGTCCCAAAAGCTTTGATTGCAGCTCTTTTATCTCACTATTGAGCTGGCTCTTTTCCTCACGCTTTTTTGTTTCAAAATCTTTCAGCATTTCTGTTCCTCCCCGAAATATATCATTATTTCTATTATAAACATTTATCAGAAGTTTTACAATATATTTTGATATTTTTGTATAATTTTTTATCATAAAATACAAAAACTGCCGCACAGACTTTTAATGCCTGTGCAGCAGCTGTTATAGATCCTTATTTTTTCTTTTTTCTTTTTTTAGATTTGCTGCCGCTTGATTTTTTTGCGTTTGACACACAAAAAAGCCTGCTCATAGCGAACAGGCTTTTTTGCTTGCTGTGAAGCATGTTATGGGGAAGTACATGCTTCACAGGGTTCTATTCAGATAAACAGAGGTGTTGAATAATAGCGGTCGCCGCTGTCGGGGAGAAGTGCAACTATAGTCTTGCCCTTGTTTTCGGGTCTTTTTGCAAGCTCCAGTGCGGCAAAGAATGCTGCGCCTGATGATATGCCCACAGATATGCCTTCCTTTTTGGCTATCAGCTTTGATGTTTCAAATGCGGACTCGTTCGGCACTGTGATTATCTCATCATATATTTTCGTATTCAGAACATCGGGAACAAAGCCTGCGCCTATGCCCTGTATCTTATGAGGTCCTGCTGTGCCCTTTGAAAGCACCGGTGAGCTTTCAGGCTCTACTGCAACTATCTTTACATCGGGATTTTTCTCTTTGAGGTATTCGCCTATGCCTGTTACAGTTCCGCCTGTTCCGACACCTGCAACGAATATATCTACATTGCCGTCGGTATCATTCCATATCTCAGGACCTGTTGTCGCCTTATGTGCGGCAGGATTTGCAGGGTTGACGAACTGTCCGGGGATAAAGCTGTTCTCTGTTTCGTCAGCAAGCTCCTGAGCCTTTTCTATAGCGCCCTTCATTCCCTTTGAGCCGTCTGTGAGGACTATCTCCGCGCCGTAGAATTTCAGGATATTTCTTCTCTCGACGCTCATCGTTTCGGGCATTGTTATGATTATCCTGTAGCCCTTTGCGGCAGCTATTGCCGCAAGACCTATACCTGTATTTCCTGAAGTCGGCTCGATTATAGTTGTATTTTCATTGATGAGTCCCTTTGCTTCCGCATCCTCTATCATTGCCTTTGCTATTCTGTCCTTTACGCTGCCTGCCGGATTGAAGTATTCAAGCTTTGCAAGAACAGTTGCGGAAAGTCCAAGCTCCTTTTCAATGTTTACCGTCTCGATTATCGGTGTGTTTCCTATAAGTCCGAGTACTCCTTTATAAATGTTTGCCATAATAAATTCCTCCTTAATCTATAGCCTTGAATGCATTGTCAAGGTCTTCTATTATATCATCTATATGCTCAGTTCCTATGGAAAGACGTATGGTATTCTCATATATGCCCTGTTCGTTAAGCTCCTCGGAAGAAAGCTGTGAATGCGTTGTCGATGCCGGATGTATTACAAGGCTCTTTACATCAGCTACGTTTGCAAGAAGTGAGAATATTTTCAGGTTGTCTATGAATTTCCATGCCTGCTCTCTGCCGCCCTTTATATTGAAGGTAAAGATAGAGCCGCCGCCGTTCGGGAAATATCTCTTATAAAGCTCGTTGTCCGGATGGTCGGGGAGTGACGGGTGATTTACCTTTTCAACAAGCGGATGTTTGCTGAGATATTCAACTACCTTTTTGGTATTTTCAGCATGTCTGTCAAGACGAAGTGAAAGTGTTTCGACTCCCTGCAAAAGCAGGAAAGCATTGAACGGTGATATTGCCGCGCCCGTATCACGAAGAAGTATCGCTCTTATATATGTCACGAATGCAGCAGCGCCTACAGCATCATAGAATGAAACGCCGTGATAGCTTGGGTTAGGCTCTGCGATACCCGGATATTTTCCGCTTGCCTTCCAGTTGAATTTTCCCGACTCTACTATTATTCCGCCGAGTGTAGTACCGTGACCGCCGATAAATTTTGTTGCGGAGTGTACTACTATATCAGCGCCGTGTTCTATCGGTCTGATAAGATACGGCGTACCGAATGTATTGTCAACAACTACCGGCAAGCCGTACTTATGAGCTATTTCCGATACAGCATCTATATCAGGTATATCGCTGTTGGGATTGCCGAGTGTTTCAAGATATATTGCCCTTGTGTTTTCCTGTATAGCGTTCTCGACTTCATTCAGGTCATGTGCATCTACGAATGTAGTTGTTATGCCGAACTGCGGGAGCGTATGCGAAAGAAGATTGTAGCTGCCGCCGTATATTGTTTTCTGAGCTACGATATGGCCGCCGTTTGCCGCAAGTGCTTCTATGGTATATGTTATAGCCGCTGCTCCTGATGAAAGTGCAAGCGCTGCGCTGCCGCCTTCAAGCGCCGCTATTCTCTTTTCGAGTACATCCTGTGTTGAATTGGTAAGTCTGCCGTAAATATTTCCTGCATCTGCAAGTCCGAAACGGTCTGCGGCGTGCTGACTGTTATGGAATACATAAGATGTTGTCTGATATATCGGAACTGCCCTTGAATCTGTTGTCGGGTCTGCCTGTTCCTGTCCTACATGTAACTGTAATGTTTCAAATTTATAACTCATTTATAATCCTTCCCTTCCGGAATGTTTCCGTTGTCAATTTGTATTGTTATGCCAAAAATAACGCCCGAAGGCTTTGAAGCTCCCGGGCAAAGCAGAGTGACAACTCCGCCGACATGATAAGATATCAGAAAATGCTCGTCATCAACATCGTTCCGATACGCAGGACATATTATCAAATGCCCTGAAGAAACCGACTGTTTCTTTTCCCGTCATGTATGCCCGGGAGTAAAGCATTCGACAACACATCTTTTTATTCTGCTTTGATGTTGTGATATTAAGCATGATAAGCTCTCCTTTGAAGTATTTGTTCTTGGAACAACCATATTTTACCACTATTTGCCCACTATGTCAATAGGTTATTTGAAAAAATTTTTATTTTTTTATTTTTTCTTTTTCTTTTTATTTTTTCTTTTTATTATAATCCTCCAGCGCCGCCTGTATGGCTTCCTCTGCAAGCACTGAGCAGTGCATCTTATA
>ONVG01000057.1 GCA_900321195.1 uncultured Eubacteriales bacterium | reverse complement strand
TCAGATGGCTGTTGTCAAGCAGAACAACGTCGTGCTGAATGCCGATGGCACAATAGCCGACGCACGCATTATCAAACGCGACGGTCTGTTCGGCTACAATTACAGCATCAACATGTTAGGCGGCAAAGCTTGGTATCAGAACGAATGGAATTGGCACAACATTGACCTTTACTACGCCCTGCAACTGACTTACACACAGATTCAACGCACCTCCACGATGCTCAACGGACGAGCAGTCTATCTGAGTATGCTTCAAAAAGATATGCTGCTGCCTTACCGTACTGTAGAGGATAATGTCGCACTGCCGCTTATAATAAAAGGAATGAAAAAAAAGGAAGCACGTATAAAAGTCGGGGAATATTTTGCGCAGTTCGGCATTGAAGGCACACAGAAAAAATATCCTGCCGAGCTGTCAGGCGGTATGCGTCAGCGCGCGGCGCTTCTCAGGACATATATGTTTTCTGCTGATGTAGCACTTCTTGACGAGCCGTTCAGCGCTCTTGATACCCTTACAAAGAGCGAGATGCACCGCTGGTATCTGGATGTAATGAGCAGGATAAAGCTTTCGACTATCTTCATTACTCACGATATTGACGAAGCGATACTTCTTTCAGACCGCATATATTTGCTCAGAGGAAAGCCGGGCACTATCACCGATGAGATAGTGATAAGCCAGCCTAAGCCTCGTGATAAGGAATTTAATCTTACAGAAGAATTTCTTCAATATAAGCGAAAGATAATCCATTTAATAAGTAATTAGCGGTTAGTGAATCAGCAGAGGCGAAACGTGTCTATCACCGCATGCTGTTAACTGAAGCTTTTCATATTTACCCCCATTATAAAAAGCTTTGACTGTTCTTTATGAACAGCCAAAGCTTTTTATTTATTATTAATTATTAATTATTGATTAATTGGCTAAGTCTTTTGTTTATCTCAACAAGGAATGTTTCTGTGTCTACCTTTGTCTTGTTTTCAAGAGTGGAGAGAGCAGCAAGGTCGCCTGTCATTATGCCGTCCTCGATAGTTGCGACAGTTGCCTTTTCAAGCTTGTCTGCAAAATCAACAAGCTCGTCAAGACCATCAAGCTGACCGCGCTTTCTGAGTGCGCCTGTCCATGCAAAGAGCGTTGCAACAGAGTTTGTTGATGTTGTTTCGCCTTTGAGATACTTGTAATAGTGACGCTGAACTGTGCCGTGAGCTGCTTCGTATTCATATATTCCGTCAGGTGAAACAAGTACCGAAGTCATCATAGCGAGTGAGCCGAATGCTGTAGCTACCATGTCCGACATAACATCGCCGTCATAGTTCTTGCATGCCCAGATATAACCGCCGTCAGAGCGTACAACTCTTGCAACAGCGTCATCGATGAGTGTGTAGAAATATGTGATGCCTGCCTGCTCGAACTTTTCTTTATACTCAGCCTCGAATATCTCATTGAAGATATCCTTAAAGCGGTGGTCGTACTTCTTGGAAATGGTGTCCTTTGTAGCGAACCATATATCCTGCTTTTTGTCAAGCGCAAAGTTGAAGCATGCTCTTGCAAAGCTGCTTATGCTCTTGTCAATGTTGTGAAGTCCCTGTATGATACCGTTTGAACCGTTGAATTCATGTATGAGCTGACGTGTTTCATTGCCGTCCTTGTCTGTTACAACAAGCTCAGCCTTACAGCCGTCTGCAACGACCATTTCAGTGTTCTTATAAACATCGCCGTAAGCATGACGCGCTATTGTGATGGGCTTTTTCCATGTCGGTATATAGGGAGTGATGCCCTTTACAACGATAGGTGTTCTGAAAACTGTACCGTCAAGTATAGCTCTTATAGTGCCGTTAGGTGATTTCCACATCTGAGTAAGGTTATATTCCTTAACGCGCTCGGCATTCGGAGTGATAGTAGCGCATTTTACGGCAACTCCGTATTTTTTTGTAGCCTCTGCGCTGTCTACAGTTACCTGATCCTTTGTTTTTTCTCTGTTTTCAAGACCAAGATCATAGTATTCGCTTTTGAGGTCAACATAGGGAAGGATAAGGGTGTCCTTTATCATCTTCCAGATTATTCTTGTCATCTCGTCGCCGTCCATCTCAACGAGCGGCGTTTTCATCTGAATTTTTGCCATTGGTATTACTTCCTTTCCTGTTCGGATATTACTTTGAGTTTCTTGTATAGTCCAGCAGACCTCCTGCGAGGATTATATCTCTTGTTCTGCCTGAAAGCTCACAAAGTACGGGTATCTCCTTGCCTGTTGTCTTGTTGACGAGAATTATCTTTTCTCTGCCCTCAGTAATGAGCTGACGTACATTCGGCAATGAAAGCTCATCACCCTGAGAGATGCTGTCATAATCAGCCTCGTTTACGAATGTAAGAGGAAGTATGCCTGCATTGATGAGGTTTGCGCGGTGGATACGGGCAAATGATTTTACGACAACAGCCTTTATTCCGAGATAAAGCGGTGCAAGAGCCGCATGCTCACGGGAAGAACCCTGACCGTAGTTTACGCCGCCGACAATAATGCTGCTGCCGAGCTGCTTTGCGCGAGCCGGAAATTCCTTATCGCATACTGTGAAGCAGTGCTCGGAAATAGCAGGGATATTTGAGCGGAGCGGGAGTATCTTTGCGCCTGCCGGCATGATGTGGTCTGTAGTGATGTTGTCGCCGACCTTGAGAGAGCAGGGAACATCGATGCTGTCTGCAAGAGGAGCTGTTTTCGGATAGGGCTTTATGTTTGGACCTCTGAGTACTTCAACGCTGTCCATTTCCTCAACCGGAGCAGGAGCAACTACCATATTGTCGTTATAGTCGAACTTAGCCGGAAGCGGTATATCAACAGCGTCGCCAAGTGTTCTCGGGTCTGTGAATACGCCTGCAATAGCGGAAGCGGCTGCTGTTTCGGGGCTTACGAGATATATCTGACCGTCACGAGTACCTGAGCGGCCTTCAAAGTTACGGTTGAAGGTACGGAGTGAGATACCCTTTGAGTTAGGCGACTGACCCATGCCGATACACGGACCGCATGCGCATTCAAGTATTCTTGCGCCTGCCTCGATTATATCTGCAAGAGCGCCGTTTTTAGCCAACATATTGTATACCTGCTTTGAGCCGGGAGCTATTGCAAGGCTTACATCGGGATGTACCGTCTTGCCCTTGAGTATAGCGGCAACTCTCATAAGGTCAAGATATGATGAGTTTGTGCATGAACCGATACATACCTGATCTATCTTCTGAGGACCTATTTCCTCGATAGTCTTGACATTATCAGGGCTGTGAGGACATGCAGCCATAGGTACAAGCTTTGAAAGGTCGATATCTATTACCTCGTCAAATACAGCGTCATCATCAGATGAAAGCTCTGTCCAGTCCTCTTCGCGTCCCTGAGCAGCCATGAATGTTCTTGTTATCTCATCGGACGGGAATACCGATGTTGTAGCGCCAAGTTCAGCGCCCATGTTTGTGATAGTAGCTCTTTCGGGAACAGTAAGAGTTTTTACGCCCTCACCGCCGTATTCGATTATCTTTCCTACGCCGCCCTTTACGGACATTATGCGAAGCACTTCAAGGATTATATCCTTAGCAGATACCCAGGGCTGGAGTTTTCCTGTAAGGTTAACTCTTACCATTTTGGGCATTGATATATAGTAAGCGCCGCCGCCCATAGCAACAGCAACATCAAGACCGCCTGCGCCTATAGCCAGCATACCTATGCCGCCGCCTGTAGGAGTATGGCTGTCGGAACCGATAAGAGTTTTTCCGGGTTTGCCGAAGCGCTCAAGATGTACCTGATGACAGATACCGTTGCCGGGTCTTGAAAAATATATGCCGTGTTTTTTGCACACTGTCTGTATAAAGCGGTGGTCGTCGGCATTTTCAAATCCTGTCTGGAGTGTATTGTGGTCGATGTAAGCAACGCTTTTTTCTGTTTTGACTCTCGGCACACCGATAGCCTCGAATTCAAGGTAAGCCATTGTACCTGTAGCGTCCTGTGTAAGAGTCTGGTCGATTTTAAGACCTACCTCACTGCCTACGGTCATATCACCGCTGAGCAGGTGAGCTTTGATGATTTTCTGAGCAATAGTATAGCCCATTGTAAGTCCCCCTTTTTCTGTTTTATGTCTATGTATTTGAAATACATTTATATTATCCTTCAAATTGCGCTGTTTGTCAATAAATTTTATCAAATTAAGTGCATACTGACGAAAGATACCTGTTCATATCATTTGTATATTTTGTTATTTGACACATGTATAAACTTATTTAATAAAGAGAGAAAGCTCTTTTTGGCTGAGCGGATAAAGTGTTCTTATAGTTGTTTTTTTATAAGAAGAAGCTATGACCTTCTGAGTGCATTTATTATCCTCAGGTATTTCCGGCAGTTCTATATCCGAAGGCGTTTCTGTCCGTGATATTGTATCTTCCATTGGCCTTATATTTTCAGTAGCTTCTGTCCGTGATATTGTATTTTCCGTTGGTCTTATATCCTCATTTTTTTCAAGAGCGTAATATTGACAGGATATATTGTGCTGTACAGCATATTTTGCAGTATAAGAATTTTCAGGGCAGTGTATAACAAGAGAACTGCATCCGTAAAAAGCATTATCTGCGATTTTTATAACTTCTTCAAAAAAGAAGATATCCTCTAATGCTCTGCATTTATAGAATCCGTTATCATCTATTGAAATAATCGAATGCAGATCAAAGCTTGTAAGAGCGCTGCATCCGAAAAATGCGCCTTCCCGTATTTTTAAAGCCTGTACGTTTGTTTTGCCGCTTACATCTTGTGATACGGATACTGTTTTAAGATCAACGCACTGACGAAAAGCATGATCTCCTATCTCTTTAAGACTTAACGGAAGAACGACGGAACGAAGGTTACGGCATGAGGCGAATGCTTTTTTTCCTATATATTCGACGGTATCAGGGAAAATCACTTCACACGGTGTTTTATCCGGCGGCAGCCTGAAAGCTTCTTCGCCTATTTTTGTAACAGTATGTCCTTTTATTTCACGAGGTATCAACAGAGTGTTTGCGGACCTTGAGGATAAGGAAAAAAGCTTACGTACAGGTTCTCCCTTTACTATCTCTGCATGCTTGCTGTCGATCATTGAAAATGTCAGCTGCCATCCTTCATGATTTACATAATTTTTCTGCATCATATTATTACCTCCTGAATATATCAAATCAGATAATTTATAACTGTTTTTTGATCACGAATAATATCGTCATTTCGGACGCATTGAGTATCTTAAAAACTTTCCTCACTTTATTTATAACGGTAAAGCTTTGTGCAATTTTTTCATATTTGCTTATTTACTGCATATATCAAAGATAACATAAATATAAGTATCAGTCAATAAAAATTTATGAATTTTGCAGAAAAAAACATTATTTTATATTTTTTTTTGTCAAATATTGAAAAGTTTTTGATTATGTTTTATAATTGTTATGGTCATTTGTGATTTGGACGGTAAATTATGTCATACCAAAATTTTTATGAGAGGAGGAGAGCTGTGGGTTATAATATTTCCGTTTTAGAATGCCCTAATTGTGCTGCTACAGATATAAGACCGGGACAGAGCTTTTGCCATTGGTGCAGAAGTGCGTTGATAATATCAGATTTCAGCAGTATTTATTCAATGAGCAACGATGCATATTCAGAATATGCGGATAAGCTCACAAATAATAAAGACAGCTATATAAAAAATGGTATGCAGGGAGATTATGAAAATTCTCTTGGCATGGCTTATCTCAGGTTAGGAAATACATCTCTTGCTGTAAGCTCATTTAAAAAAGCTGCTCAATTGGGTATACAAAATCCCGAAACGTATTTTTATATGGGAATCGCTATGCTGAATAAGCAAAGACCGTTTCTTAGCAGTAAAAATAATGTTTCAGAAGTAATAGAATGTATTGAAACAGCTATTAATATAGAAAAAAAGGGAATTTATTATTTTACCGCTGCATTTGTAGAATATGATTTCTATGAATTGAAGCATCTCAGACCACCTGAACCCATAGATAATTATCTTAGCTGTGCAAAAAGATTCGGAGTAACACAGAAAGATATAAAAATGGTTTTTGATATGATCAATTATACTGTTCCAAATGAACTATTAACGCGTATGAATAAAATTTAATGGGAGAGATTTAAAATGGAAAATTTTAATTATCGTAAAAATGTCAGAAAATATTTTATGGGCGCAAGAATACTTCCGCGTATCCTCATGATTGTAGGCGCTATATTGTTGATATGGGGTATAGTTTCTCTTCTTACTTCATGCTCTTCATGTTCTTCAAATAAAGGACAGCAGTCGAGTTACAGCTATTCAAGATATTCCAGCTCAAGCTATTCAAGATATTCCAGCTCAAGCAGCGAAAGCGCCGGAGGTACTGTAAGTGTATTAGGAATCATATTTACGCTGCTCGGCTTAGCAAGTATAGGAGGCAGTGTATATGTCGCTATAAATGGCGTAAAGGTTGCTGAAGCAGAGGTAGATCAGGCTACAAAGGAAGAGATCGATATACTCAAAGAAAGAGGAATGAAAAAACTCAATATTATTTCAGAGCAGGTTAATATTATCGATCCGATAGTTATTTTTGGCGCAGGTATTTCTCCGGATTCAAATCTTGGCATGAGTTCAAGAAAAAAATACGGAACATCGTTGCTTTTTAAGCTGTTATTATTGCCTATAGCGATCATTGTTGCAATTGTTTCAATATTCAAGAAAAAAGAGTTAAATATCGATCCTTTTGAACGTTATAAAATAGGCTCTGATACAAATTTGAGATATATGCTCCTTCAGGTGACTGTTTTTTCATTTACAGAAAATCAGCTTATGATGTATTCGGGAAATGTTGATATTTCTACAGGAATAGTATATAATGAGACAACAGCAGAGCTGTTTTATACAGATATTTCCAATATCTCTACAAATGAAGAACTTACTAAATATTTCTATAAAAACCACTTTGTTTATAAGAAACGTGAGTATGTTAATATCAAGGGTAACGGTATGAATTACATCGCAGGCTTTACATCTGATGCAGTAGAGGGAAAATCCAGAATAGATAATGAGTTTGCAGGAATGAGAAATCTTATAAGAGATAAAAAAATATCTAAATAAGTAAATCAAAGGGGGGCAGGACAAAATACAAAAGTGTCTTGCCCTTTATTGCTATTTACAGAAAGGAATTACAACTATGTTTTTTTTTAAAAAAGGTAACAACGGGACAGTTTCAGACAACAGTAATACTCGTAATCATATAATGAATGTTATTAAAAATACAGGAAACAGCGATATGATAATTTTCCGACAGCCCGAAGAAGATTTCAATACTAATTCCAAATTGATAGTAATGCCCGGAGAAATGGCTGTTTTTGTTAATAAGGGAGAAATAGAGAGCGTATTTCAAGAAGGTACATACGCACTTTCAACCGGTAATTATCCGTTTATAAGCAAACTTAGCAATATTGTAACAGGCGGTGTAAGCAGCTTTCATTGCTTTGTGTATTTTGTCAGAACTGCTGATACGATAGAGCTTCACTGGGGAACAGACAGACCGATCGATATCTTTGACAAAGAAAAAGGTATCATTACATCGGCAAAGGTCAGAGCTGTTTATAAACTGAATGTTGAAAACCCGTCACTCTTTCTTAAAAAGCTCATAGGAAGCAAGTGTAATTATCAATCACAGAACGATATCGTTGAATATTTTGCCGGAGAATTTCAAAGCAAAATACGTTCCTCAGTAGCGGCGTTTCTTTCTTCGGTTACAACAGGTCTTATAGGTGTTGAAGCATATCTTGAAACATGGTCGGAACAGATAAAGCCAAAGATAAACGAGTCTGTTAAAGATTACGGTCTGGTATGCACAAGATTTACACTTGTAGGCATAAAGATAGAAAAATCTGATTATAAAAAGATAAGTGATGCAAAAGTAGATGCTATGACAAAAAATATACGCTCCCAGGGAGACAGAATGGTATTTGACAATCTTGGAACAACATATGAAGCTCAGAAGGAACGTGAAATACGTCAGACGCTGGCAATTACAATATTCCAACTGTCACATACGGTCAGGCGCCTTTTGGTACAATGCCTGCTGTTATGCCGCCGCAGTATCCGAATTATATGTATCCGGCACCTGTTGATCCTGTAGCCGAATTAAGAAAATATAAGTCAATGCTTGATGAAGGTCTTATAACACAAGAGGATTATGACAATAAAAAGCGTCAGCTTCTTAGCTGACAGAAAGATGGGTAAGCAGAAATGAAAAAAAAGCCAATACTTATTATAATCGCCTTGTTTTTTCCGACTATTTTCAATATTTTATTTTGGTCTTTATGTAAAGAATATAATGTTTCCGTATGGATATCATACTCTTTCATACACATAGCATGGCTGGCAAATATAATAGTTTTTATCAGAGGAACTGACAGCAGCCATGACCGAAGTGTAACAAGTTATCCGGGATATATTTTTTCAATATTATATCTTGCAGCAGAACTTCTGATGGGTATAATATTTATAATCATCGCACCGGACGCCTTTTTTATAACACTGACAGCAAATCTTATACTGTTTGCTGTTTATCTGATCTTAATATTTCGTGCAGTCAGCGCTGAATCTAAAATTGAAAAGGATATAGAAGTATCTTCTATGGACAGGGAATACATCAAAAAAGCATCACACATCATTAAGAATCTTTGTATGTGTTCAGATGATACCCAAATTCATAATGAATTGGACAGATTGTATAATATAATCTCATCCAGTCCTGTACGCTCTAATGCCGAAGCGAGAGATCAGGAAATGAAAGTACTTGATCTTGCAGAAGAACTCAATGATAAAATAGATATACTCGAAAAGGAAAAATGTCTTGAATTGATAAAACAGATCAAAAGTCATGCTGTCAGCAGAAATTCCTTTTTGATGTAAGTACACGGAAATCAATTTTCAAAAATCATCAACAGCGAAATGGTTATTTTAACGCCTATTACAATCAATAATCATTTCAATAATGCAAATTATGTGACTA
>ONVG01000072.1 GCA_900321195.1 uncultured Eubacteriales bacterium | reverse complement strand
ATTATAGAATGATTTCTCAATACAAATTCAAGCGCAAAAATAAGATATATCAGAAGCATAAGTATCGCTATTGCGACCTCCATGCCGATAAAATCTGTTATTGAAGCGAGCCGCGCCTCAATGTACCAGATATATTTTGACATGCTGTATCTCTGAGGCATTATAATAACACTTGCTGCTGATATAAGTATAACGGATGCAATAACGAATCCTCGCTGACGGTAAAAATACAGATACCACAGCAAAGCTGTTTCGACTGACGCTACACCCATTATCATAATATCAGCGCCCTCAAATACATTTATCAGCTCACTTAAAGCCCACACTATGCCTATCATACCTACTATATATATGATAAGCAGAAGCGGTGAATTGTCCATGAGCTTGCGCTTTTTTTCTTCCTCAAGCCGTTCCTTCCTTGTTCTGTATTTCTTTATCGTCTTTATTTCTATTTTCTTAATGTCTCTCACCTGCCATTAATACACATTCAGGTCGAATATCAGCCCTGCAAGCTGTTTTTCAATATCCTGCACAGAAAAGCGATACACCATTCTTCCGCCGAAATACCATTCAAGAGATGTATTGACTCTCATAGATACATTATCAAGCACAGCAGCCGCTCCCGAAAACTCCTGACTGCTGCATGAACTGTCAGAAACATAAAGCGCCGCCATCATTTCAAGCGCTTCCCTTTCATTGTTTACTTCAAATGTTCTCAGTCCGTTGAGCTGTCTTTCAAACCAGTGTACCTTGAGCATCATTTCGTTTTGTATAAGAGTATATATAAGAGAATACAATATCTCGTAAAGCGCATCATAATATTCTATAGACAATGCGCCTTCATGTGAGGTATCTATGAGTATATCAAAGACAAAATCGTTTTCCTTGCGGTACTCCTTTGTCCAGAGCGAATCCGTCCTTGCGCTGTAGTTATGGTGTATATGTCTGTAGAGGTCGCCTGTACGGTATTCTCTTATCTGTCTTATCTCGGTGTTGTCATCCCCCGATTTATGAGAAAGTATATCAGTCATCGGCATATTGTCATATCCTCCGAAAACAGGCATTGATATATTCATCAGCTTTGGCACAGGCAAAACAAATATCTGAACATGGTCTTTGAGCTTTTTAGATAAAGAAAACAGCGCTATATTGTCATAGACCTTTATTTTTTTCAGCTCTATATCAACAAGACCGCAGTACGGCGGTATCATAAAGAATTCACATATATTATCATCGTTTTCATTCCTGCCGAGCGCAGCGCCGTTGAACTTCTTCTTTATACGCTTTTTTGTACCTGAATATCCCGAAAGGAATATGACCTTGAAACGATTTACAGGTATCCTGCTCTCGTTCCCGACATTGAATTCAATGCGGTTTTCGGCGTTCTTATAGGTTATTATCTTAGCTTTCGGGAGAGATATCTTTATATGGAAAAGCTGGTATATGGCAAGTCCGAAAAGTATCAGCATTACAAAGACAGCGCAGAGTATAAGCGACATCACGGCAGGCTGACGGAACATTCCCGAAAAATACCACAATACAAGCAGTATAAGTACAGCCGTTATCTTTTTCATTTTACGGCTCCCATATAAGGAGCAGGCGTAGTCCTTGCAATTTCTTCAATGACCTGCTTCTTTGTGATATTGCTCATCCTTGCGGCTGTATTAAGCGATATTCTGTGCGTCATTATATAAGGCATCTGAGTTATTATATCCGACGGTATAACATAATGCCTGCAGTTCAGCCATGCAAAAGCCTTTGCACATTTTACAAGTGCTATAGTCGCGCGGGGACTTGCGCCTCTTTCAACATACTGATGAGTTCTTGTAGATACGACCAATTTCAGAAGATAGTCATACACTATATCCTTTACATATACATCGTGTATCTCCTTCTGCATCTCTAAAAATTCTTCCTTTGTGATTATCGGCTTAACATTGTCAGTCCTTGAGCCGATACCGACCGTCTTTGCTATTTCAAGCTCGCTGTTATAGTCAGGATAGCCCAGAGACAGATTTATCATAAACCTGTCTATCTGAGCTTCCGGAAGACGCTGTGTACCTGCCGTACCCGAAGGATTCTGAGTTGCAATCACCAGAAAAGGTACGGGAACTTCTCTTGTGACGCCTTCGACCGATACCTTGCGCTCCTCCATTACTTCAAGCAGAGCCGACTGTGTTTTAGGTGAAGTACGGTTTATTTCATCCGCAAGAAGAAGATTGCAGAAAACACTTCCCTCCTGATAAACGAACTGCTCCTTGTCACGCCTGTAAACAGAAAAGCCCGTAAGGTCAGAGGGCATTACATCCGGCGTGAACTGCACACGCTTGCATTCAAGTCCCATAGCCTTTGAAAAAGCCGTTGCAAGCGTCGTCTTTCCCACTCCGGGTATATCCTCAAGCAGAACATGACCGTCAGCCAAAAAAGCCGTCATTATCTCCGCAGCTTCCGTCTGTTTTCCGAGTACTGCCCGATTTATTTCCTTCAGCACTTCATGCGCCTTATACACATTCTTAGAAATTTCCAAACGACCACCCCTTATAAGATCAAAAAATCATCTTCTTAGCCTAAAATCCTCGGCATCCATTACTAACCACGAAAATCAGTTTTATCCGGAGGAAACACTTTCCTGAAACCGCCGGATTTTACAGCTCAAAAAACGGTTCAAGGAAATTTATTCCCGTGATAACTATGAATTATTTTATTATGTCGGCATATTCAAAGGGAATGACTTTTTTCAGCTCCTCAGACGGCATCTCTATCTGAAAGCCTATCTTTCCGCCGCTGAAAAATATACTGTCATGCTCCTTTGCTGTAAAATGTACAGTAGTGCGGAAAAATTTCTTCATCCCTATAGGCGAACATCCGCCGTGTATATATCCCGTAAGCCCTAAAAGCTCCTTTGACTTTACCATAGCAACCGATTTTTCTCCTACGACAGCCGCAGCTTTTTTAAGGTCTAATTCCTCGGCTACGGGAACTGCAAATACATAATGCGCTCCCGACTTTCCTACCGTCACAAGCGTTTTGAATACCCTTGAAACATCCTGTCCAAGAATATTCGCCACCTCTACCCCATTTACCGCCTCGGGGTCATAATAATGCTCCCGATAAGCTATCTTCATGCTGTCAAGCTTTCTCATCGCATTAGTCTTGTTATCCTTTGCCATAATATTCACCGCTTTGCAATACGTTTATTCCTGATAATTTTAACATATATTTCATGATTTTTTCAATATCATTTTTTTATAATGGTACATAAATTATAAATTTTAAATTTGGCTGCATAAATTTAAAAAAAATATGGATTTTTTGGAATAAATATGTTATTATAATATCGAATGTTCAGGCCGTTGACATAAATATCGGCGGCTGCGTTCCAAAACATCGGTCTCGCAGCTTTATGCGAGTTACAGCATATATAAAAAGGGAGTTTTTAATCATGGAAAAAAGACTTATTTTTGTAACTTCACCGCCTGCATGCGGAAAAACAAAGCTTTCCAAAAAATTCGCAGCCGAGCTTAAACATGTAGTTTATCTCGACAAGGATACGCTTATCCCTCTGTCAAAACAGATATTTGCTGTTGCAGGCGAAGAATATAACAGAAGCTCTAAATTCTTCGAGAAAGAAATACGCGATTATGAATATGATGTTATTCTTGATCTTGCATTCGAGGCTATCAAATATGAAAATCTTGTTATGGTCAATGCCCCGTTTACAAGAGAAATACGCGATAATGAATATATAAATGCTTTGAGGGAAAAGCTTGCAGGATACGGCGCTAAGCTTTCTGTGGTATGGATAGTGACAGATCCCGAAGTTTGCCACCAGCGCATGATAGACAGAAATTCCGACCGCGATACATGGAAGCTTGCAAACTGGGACAAATATCTTGCATCACTTAATTTCAATATCCCTGAAAATCTCCGTGACCCAGATGATGAGGCAAGTCTCATACTTTACTACAACTCAACAGACGAAATGGCAGCAGAATCCTTTGAAAAGCTTATGGAATACTTCAAGGATTACGACTGATAACATAAAAATCGGGATTTATTTACTTTTTGTTTGTTATCATTGAGCATTGCCAATACTGTAACCGACCCTTTTGATGTATTATCTATTTAATGAATATTTGCTTTGCCAAAAAACAGGAATTTTTATTATATGGATAGTTTTTATTGTCGTTATCCCTGTTTCTGAGCTTATCACAGTCAAGACACAGCGATGACGCTGTTAGAAGGAGGATTTTTTATGCCTGAGTGGGTATATATCATCATTGTTCTTGTAATAGTTATAGTACTGGGCGTAATAATCGGCACAAGGAATGCAAATCACCGCCGCTTTTTGCTTAATTTTTAAGGGCAGATATTCGTTAAAAAATTTAATTTTATATTGAAACATTTCGGCTTTAATGGTATAATAATACAGTTAAAGCCGACTTTTTTTATCCGCTTAAAATTTATCAGGGCGAAAATACATTCGCTCCCGAAAGGAAAGAACACAATGCTTAGAGAAAACAAGTACCGCACACATTACTGCGGTGAGATCAGAGAAGATGACATAGGAAAAAGCGTAAGGGTCGCAGGCTGGGTAGAAAATATCCGTGACCACGGCGGAGTTATGTTCCTCGATATCCGTGACCATTACGGCGTTGTACAGGTAGTCGTACATGATGAAAAGCTCCTTGAAAATATCAATAAGGAGTGTACCGTTACAGTAAGCGGAAATGTTACAAAGCGTGACGAGGATACCATAAACCCGAAAATAGCTACAGGTACTGTCGAGATACATTCAGAGGACATAACAGTACTCGGCAAAGCGCCTCAGAACCTCCCCTTTGAGATACAGACATCTACAGAAGTAAAAGAGGACGTAAGACTTAAATACCGTTTCCTTGACCTCAGAAACAGAAAGGTGCATAACAATATAGTTATGCGTTCACAGCTCATATCATTCCTCAGAAATAAAATGACTGAAATGGGTTTCCTTGAGATACAGACGCCTATACTTTCCTGCTCATCACCGGAGGGCGCAAGAGATTACCTCATCCCCAGCAGAAAGCACAAGGGAATGTTCTATGCTCTTCCTCAGGCTCCACAGATATTCAAGCAGCTCCTCATGGTATCGGGCTTTGACCGCTATTTCCAGATAGCTCCCTGTTTCCGTGACGAGGACGCAAGAGCAGACCGCTCACCCGGCGAATTCTATCAGCTTGACTTTGAAATGGCTTTCGCTTCTTACTTCTTACATCGGCAATGCCGGAATTATCAAGGATATCAGCCCGATGTTCGAGGAAACAGACTTTGCTCCGTTCAGAAAAAAGACAGTCCGCAGCATAAATGTTCCGGCAGCCGCTGCACAGTCAAAGAAATGGTTCAAGAATATGGAGGAATTTGCTCTCTCCATAGGCATGAAGGGACTCGGCTATGTCAAAGTAAGAGATGACATGACATTTGACGGTCCTATAGACAAGTTCCTCAAGGAAGGCGACAGAGAAAAGCTTATCGAGATAAACGGCTCAAAAGCAGGCGATGTTATCTACTTCATAGCCGACAGCAAGGATGTTGCTCCTAAGCTTGCAGGACAGATAAGAACAGAAGTCGCAAAAAGACTCGGACTTATCGATGAAAGCCGCTTTGAGCTTTGCTTCATAACAGATTTCCCGATGTACGAGCTTGACGAGGAAACAGGAAAGGTAATATTCACACACAACCCGTTCTCGAAAAGAGCCTACAGAAATACTTGCATATCAGTATGATATAGTATGCAACGGCGTAGAGCTTTCCTCCGGCGCAGTAAGAAATCATGACCTTGACATAATGGTAAAGGCATTCGAGATAGCAGGCTACAGCGAGGAAGAACTTAAAACAAAATTCAAATCACTTTACAATGCATTCAAGTACGGCGCTCCTCCTCATGCAGGAATGGCTCCCGGTGTTGACAGAATGCTGATGCTCCTTGCAGAAGAAGAAAATATCCGTGAAGTAATAGCTTTCCCGATGAACAGCAATGCTCAGGACCTTCTCTTAGGCTCACCGACAGAAGTTACCGAGCAGCAGCTTCGTGAGGTACACATAAAAATAAGATGATCATAATATCCGCTGACCGTTAAAATCAAGCGCATTGCAAGCGCGGAGGTAGTGAAATGAAAAGCTTACCCGGAAGATTATTGTCGTTATTTTTAACAGCTGTTATAGCCTTTATGTTTTTTGTCCCCGTTATCGCAGTCCGTGCGGATAATGATGAAGATGTCATTAAGGATACCGAACAGGATGCAAACATGAATCTTGATGTCGTATTCGTACTTGACTCCAGCGGTTCAATGCTTGATTCCGACCCGAACAAGGTCGCACTCGATGCTTTCAATCTTTTCGTTGACCTTTGTGACGAAACATGCGGCGTCGGATATGTTGTCTACAGTGAAAAGATAAAGGACTACAGCAACATACTCGATATAAGCAACAAGAAAAATCTCGAAACGATGAAAAATAAGATATCAGGCATACAGTATGACCCTTACGGAGATACAGATATATCTCTCGGTCTTACAAAGGCTATGAATATCCATGACGCTAAAAGATCATCCTCAAAGGACAGGAAAAAAGTCATAATCCTTCTCAGCGACGGCAATACCCATCTTATAGGTACTGCAAGATCAATGGAAGAATCCAAGAAGGAAATGGAAACGACCCTGAAAGCCCTGAAAGAAAAAAATATCCCTGTTTATTCAATAGGTCTTAACTACGACAAAACTCTTGATAAAAAAGAGCTTGAAAAGATATCCTCGACAACAGGCGGCACCACCTACGAAACAAGCACCTCGGACAAGCTGACAGGCATAATATCAGATATATTCAGTAATATCTATGAGCTTGACGGCATACCGAAGGAAATAGTAGACGGTAAAGTAACTATCGAAGTAAAGGACAGCAGTGTTTTCTATGTAAACATAATCATCCGCAGTTCATTCACGCTCGAACAGCTTGCGCCTGTGATAACTACACCTGAAGGGCGTAAGATACAGATAACACCGAACAATAAGCATATAGAAGGCACCGGCGGAGAATTTGAAGCGATAAACATAACCTCCGCAGGAACCTACACGCTTATGAAGCTGATATACCCCCGAAACGGAAACTGGATAATAGCGCTCAAACAGGCAAACAATGATAACTGTAAGATAACACAGCTTGATTTCTATTCCGTATATGTCAAGCAGACAATACAGGATATAGCAAATATCGGCGACACTATCCCTATAGAAGCATCTCTCAACGACAGGGACGGCGTGATACTTGACGAGGATCTTCTTAAAACAATCAAAATGAAAACCGTCATACAGGCTTCGCCCAGCGGAAAAACCGTAGAGATACCCCTCGAAAAAGATTTCAACGGCATATACAGGGGAACATATACCCCCGAAGATCCGGGAGGATATTGGGTAACTACCATAGCAGAATCCAACAAGTTCAAAAAAGAAAGTCACATGGTAAAGTTAGCTGTAGGTACTGACTATAAAGAACCGAGCAGCGCATTGACAGAATCTTCTGTTGAAAGCTCAGATACCGAGGAGTCAAAGGAAGATAACAACTCTGGAATATGGATAATCTTAGCCGTCATTATCGCTGTACTTTTGATAGGTGCATTGATAATCATACTGATAATAGCGGCAAGAAACAACAAGAACGAGCCGCCTGCGGCTATAGCTCCTCCTGAACCCGCAAAGCCTATGCCGGTCAGGATCGAAAAGCCTATGCCCGTTGTTCCTGAAAGAGCAGCAGAACTGCATGACTATCAGAAGGTAGAACACGGCAGTCTTGAATCGCTCATAAAGAAAGGTCCTGAGGATGCATTCAATATGAGTGCAGATGATTATAAAACAGATGAAGCACTCGAAAAGCTTATCAAAAAAGGTGACGACCCATTCTCTGTAGCAAAAGCAAGCAAGGCATCATCAAAGAAAGCGGCTGAACCGAAAAAACCGGCAGCACCTGATAAAAACTCAGGCAGCGGTTTCGCAGGTGACAGCAACTTCGGAATAAAGAAAGATGACGACGCATTCGGAAGCGGCTTTGCAGACAATTCTTCATCTGCCGACTTCGGCATCAGGAAAGACGATGACGCATTCGGAAGCGGCTTTGCAGACAATTCTTCATCTGCCGACTTCGGCATCAGGAAAGACGATGACGCATTCGGAAGCGGTTTTGCAGACAATTCTTCATCTGCCGACTTCGGCATCAAGAAGGATGACGACACATTCGGAAGCGGTTTTGCAGACAATTGATATAACGTATGATATTTTATTCGGCAGTCGGTCTGACCGGCTGCCGATATAAAATACTCACACATTGTTCCGTATTCATTATTTATAAAGTGAATAGTGAATAGAGAATAATGTATCCAAAAATTCTTTATAAAAACGGAGGTTCGGATAATGGTAACAAAGGAAGAAATAATGAAGATCGCCATACTTTCAAAGCTGTTTGTAGCAGATGACGAGATAGACGGTCTTACCAAGGACATGGGCGAAATAATTGCCTTTGCCGACACTATCAACAATGCGTCTGACGAGGGAATGGATTTTGACAATATCAATAATCTTTCAAACGTACTTCGTGAGGACGAGGTAGTACCGTCGTATGACAGAGAGAAAATACTCGCAAATGCAAAGGACAGCGATGAAGGCTGTTTCCTTGTAAAGAACATTATGAAGTGATACAGTCAGAGGTGAAGAAGATGACAGAAAGCAAAATAGTAAAGCTCCACTCCATGCTCGAAAAAAAGGAAATATCATGCAGAGAGCTTACACAGTCATATATTGACGCTATAGAAAGGGATAACATACAGCTGAACGCTTACGTTACCGCAACTCCAGAAGAAGCGCTGAAAACAGCTGATAAGGTAGACGAAAAGATATCAAAGAATGAGAGCATAGGTCTGTTAGAGGGCATACCAATGACTCTGAAAGACAATATCTCCACCGACGGCATACGCACAACATGCTGCTCGAAAATACTTGAGGACTATGTTCCGATATATGACGCTACAGTGTGGAAGATACTCAAGGCTCAGAATGCAGTTCTCCTGGGAAAGACAAACATGGATGAATTCGCTATGGGTTCATCGTGTGAAACATCATATTTCGGCGGCGCTAAAAATCCGCATAATATAAACCACGTTGCCGGCGGAAGCTCAGGCGGTGCTGCCTCGGCAGTCGGCGGAAATATAGCGGTTTACGGTCTTGGCTCGGATACAGGCGGTTCTATACGCCAGCCTGCAAGCTTCTGCGGAATAGTAGGACTCAAGCCAACATACGGCGCTGTTTCACGTTACGGACTTATCGCCTATGCATCAAGCTTTGACCAGATAGGTCCTGTTACCACAAGTGTTGAAGATGCAGCTATAGTTTTTGACGCTGTTTCCGAGTACGACACAATGGACTCTACCTCACAGGGCAGAAAGGGCGCTCCCGTATGCGACACTCTCAGAAATGACATAAAGGGAATGAAAATAGGTATCGCAAGAGAATATCTTGACGGTGTGCGCGAGGATGTCAGAAAGGCTGTAGAAACTGCCGCTGAGGTTTACAAGTCACTCGGCGCAGAGATAGTTTATTTTGACCTTCCTGCTCTTAAATACGCTCTCCCCGTTTATTACATCCTTGCATGCGCGGAAGCATCCTCAAACCTCGGACGCTATGACGGCATACGCTACGGCTACAAAGCAAAAAGCTACAGCGATGTAAACGATATGATAAAGAAAACAAGAAGTACAGGCTTCGGTGATGAAGTCAAGAAAAGAATACTTTTGGGAACATACGTTCTCAGTTCAGGCTATTATGACGCATACTATAAAAAGGCTCAGAACCTCAGAGGTACGATAGTCAACGCCTTCAGAAACGCATTCAAGGTATGTGACGTTATACTTGCGCCCACAGTCCCGATGACAGCATTTGAAAACGGTCATGCAGTAAGCGACCCGATAGAAACATATCTCACCGATATATGCACAGTACCGGTAAATATAGCAGGTCTGCCGGGTATATCCGTACCTTGCGGCTATAACGCAAAGGGTATGCCGATAGGTATGCAGCTTATCGGAAACACCTTTGAAGAGGCAAAAATACTCAATGCCGCATGGCAGTATGAAAATGCCGCAGATATATTCAGGGCTGCCGATTTCGGCGTTAAGCTTTGAATCAGAGCGCAGGAAAGGACGGAAAACTATGAAATACGAATTAGTCGCAGGCTTTGAAACACATGTAGAGCTTGCTACAAATACAAAAATATTCTGCTCATGCACAACACAGTTCGGCGGTGAACCCAACACTCACTGCTGTCCTGTCTGCATAGGACTTCCGGGAACTCTCCCGAAGCTCAACAAAAGAGTAGTCGAATACGCTATAAAAGCAGGTCTTGCAACAAACTGTGAAATTGCCGAGATATCAAAGATGGACAGAAAAAATTACTGCTATCCCGATCTTCCAAAGGCTTATCAGATATCCCAGTTTGATATGCCGCTGTGCAATCACGGATATATAGAGCTTTCAAACGGCAGAAAGATACGCATACTCAGAATACACATCGAAGAGGATGCAGGAAAGTTGGTTCACAGCAGAGGCAGCACAATGGTAGACTATAACAGAGGTGGTGTTCCGCTGATAGAGATAGTTTCCGAGCCTGATATCCGCTCAGTAGAGGAAGCCCGTGAATACGTTGAAAAGCTCCAGCTTATAATGCGTTATATCGGCGTTTCGGACTGCAAGATGCAGGAAGGCTCAATGCGCTGTGACGTTAATATATCGGTACGTCCTGTAGGCAGTGAAAAGCTTGGTACAAGGACAGAGATAAAGAACATGAACTCCATAAACTTCATCGCAAAGGCTATGGAGTATGAATTCAACAGACAGGTCGATCTTATAGAGAGCGGTGAAAAGGTCGTTCAGGAAACTCTGCGCTATGATGACGTTACAAATACAACATCAAGCATGAGAGGAAAAGAGGATGCAAACGACTACCGTTATTTCCGTGACCCCGATCTTGTCACGATAAATGTGCCGAAAAGCCGTGTTGATGAAATAGCAGCCTCACTTCCGGAGCTTCCTTCAAAGAAACTCGAAAGATATATAAACGAGCTTGGACTTCCGGAAAAGGATGCACAGCTCCTTGTAAAGTACAGACGTGTAGCGGAGTACTTTGAGAAAGCCGCCGAAGGCACAAAGACCGCAAAAACAGCAGCAAACTTCATAATAGGTCAGATATTCCGCACAGTCGAGAATGAATCTGAGAAGGAAGCATTTGATATAAAGGTAAGCGCCGAGAGCCTCAATGAGCTTATAAAGCTTATCGACAGCGGAAAGATACGCATGAACCTTGCGAAATCAACGCTTGACAAGATGCTCGAAACAGGCAAAAAGCCGAATGAGCTTATCTCCGAAAGCGACATGGCAGGACTTGACGATAATGCGCTTACAGAGCTTTGCCGTCAGGCTGTAGAGGCCAACCCGAATGCAGTCAATGACTACAAAAACGGCAAGGAAAAGGCAATCAAAGCGATAGTCGGCTTTGTAATGAAGAACAGCCGCGGAAAAGCAGATGCCGTAGCAGCCGAAGCAAAGATAAAAACTCTTATATAACAGCAAACAGCCGTGACAGCTTGTCAAAGTCTGTCACGGCTGTTTTATATCATGAAAGATCATTTTCAGCTTTTATAATATTCTTCAAGCTTTGCCTGCCAGTATTTTTTATCCTCTTCTGTTATCGGACGTTTTATCCTGCACGGATTTCCGAATGCTACAACATTATCGGGAATATCCTTTGTAACGACAGAGCCCGAACCTATTACCACATTATTTCCTATGGTAACGCCAGGATTTATGACAACATTTCCGCCTATCCATACATTGTCGCCAATGCTGACAGCCTCACCGTGTTCAAGTCCCGTATTGCGTACATCTGCATCGAGAGGATGCGTCGGAGTATAAATACACACTCTCGGACCGAAAAGACAGTTCTTTCCGATATAAACCTCCGCAACGTCAAGGATTATGCAGTCAAAATTCGCATAGAAGCGCTCGCCGATATATATGTTGCTGCCGTAATCGCAGTGGAAAGGCGGTTCTATGGTTATCTTGTTTCCCGTACTGCCTAAAAGCTCCTTGAGTATCTCATTTCTGTACTCCTTCTGTTCGGGCGCAGTATTGTTGTAAATAGTTACCAGCCGTCTTGAGCGTTTAGCCTCCTCTTTAAGCTCAGGGTCGGACGGGTTATAAAGCTCTCCCGAAAGCATTTTTTCCTTCTCTGTCATTTTCGTCACTCCTTAATAAATATAAATAAAAAGCTCAAAGTCTTGATGCACAGCCTTGGACTTTGAGCTTTTATATGCTTTTATACTATTTTATATCAGTTGTTATCGGCTATTTTAAGAAGACACAGCTTATCGCGCATTTTAAAGCCTGTCTTGTTCCACAGCGCCACAGCCGCCGCATTTCCCACATGAGCATAGAGCATCGGTATTTTCTCCGTTTCAAGTATCTTGTTTACAATGAAGGAACACATCTTATAGCCTATGCCCTTTCTGCGCTCATCCTTTAGTACTGCTATCGACTTTATTCTTGTATATTCATCTGTGTGGCTGCCTATAACTGCATTAGCAAGCATAACTCCGTCCTTGACATAAGCATAAAGCTCGGCATCAAGATATTCCTTTATTTTTCTGTCTAATTTATCATGCCAGCGGAACTCATCGCAGCATTTTTCATAGAATTCTCTTACAAGTTTTACATGCTCAGGATCATTCTTATCGATACGGAGCATATATTCATCGCTGACATCAGGCTTTTTCTCTCCCTTGTATGTAAATACAGCAAGAGAAAGTTCATCCTTTACAACATAATCAAGCTCCAGTGAAGCTATAGCATAGAGGTCTGAAAGATTGCCCGATATTTCAGGCTTTACATATATCTCTACCTTCGGGATATTGCATCCGCAAAGGAATCTGCATATATCAACAAGCTTTGAGGTATCGCTCTTTATAGCGGCAGCCGTCCATATCCATACTCTTGCGCCGTTTTTGGATGTAGATATAATAACATGTTTATGGTCGGTGTATATATTGTAGCTGTCATCATTCCTTGCAGATTCTATGGCATTAAAAAGAAGTGAGTCCGAGATATACTCCTGATTTTTAAATATCGCATCGTCTCCGCTTAT
>ONVG01000058.1 GCA_900321195.1 uncultured Eubacteriales bacterium | reverse complement strand
GCCGCATAATAATCCTTGTCAAGAAGTCCGTCATCGATAAGCTCCTGGATGGTGCTGTGTGCAAGATAAGGATTGACTGCTGAAGCACCGTAACCAAGAAGTGTTGCAAAATGATGCACCGTTCTCGGCTCGCCGCTTTCGAGAACTACGGAAAGCGATGTTCTGCGCTTTGTAACGACAAGATACTGATGAAGTGCAGATACTGCAAGAAGCGACGGGATAGCAAGTCTGTTTTCGTCAACGCCTCTGTCTGAAAGTATGAGTATATTTGCGCCGTTCCTGTAAGCTTTATCTGCTTCGATAAACAGTCTTTTTATAGCCTTTGAAAGCTTTGTGTTCTTATAATAAAGTATCGGGATGACTGCTGTTTTAAATCCCGATATATTCATCTTTTTGAGCTTGAGCATGCCCGTTGAAGTAAGTATCGGGTTTACTACCTTTATTACCTTGCAGTTATCGGGCTTCTCTTCAAGTATATTTCCGTCCTCACCGATATATATAGTAGTAGAGGTAACTATTTCCTCACGGATAGCATCTATAGGCGGATTTGTTACCTGCGCGAATATCTGCTTGAAGTAATCGAAAAGCGGTACAGGCTGTTTTGAAAGTACAGCAATAGGCTTATCACAGCCCATTGCGGCAATAGGCTCCTTGCCGTCTTTTGCCATTGGAAGGATATTATCCATGATATCTTCATAGGTATAGCCGAAAGCTTTTTGCAGACGGCGCTTTTCGGCTCTCGGATGCTCCTCGACCTTTGCATTCGGCACTTTGAGGTATTTAAGACGGATAAGATTTGAGTCGAGCCATTCGCCGTATGGCTGACGTGATGCATAATGCTCCTTTATCTCGTCATCATCTATAAGTCTGCCCTTGACTGTATCTACAAGAAGCATTTTTCCGGGATGAAGTCTTTCCTTACATACTATCTTTTCAGCAGGTATCGGAAGTGCGCCGACCTCTGAGGAAAGAATAAGGTCATCATCATCCGTGATATAATAACGTGACGGGCGCAGACCGTTTCTGTCAAGAACAGCACCCACAATATCACCGTCGGAAAATACTATCGCCGCAGGGCCGTCCCACGGCTCCATCATCGTAGCGTAATACTGGTAGAAATCACGCTTTTTCTGGCTCATTGCATGGTTGTTGTCCCAGGGCTCAGGTATCGTTATCATAACAGCAAGCGGAAGATCCATTCCGCTCATAACAAGGAATTCAAGCGTATTGTCAAGCATTGCAGAGTCGGAGCCTTCTGTATTTACAACAGGTATCAGCTTGTCCATCTCACCCATGAGATGCTCGGATGCCATTGTTTCTTCACGCGCAAGCATTTTGTCCGCATTGCCTCTTATGGTGTTTATCTCGCCGTTATGGACTATCATGCGGTTGGGATGAGCTTTCTGCCAGCTCGGAAATGTATTTGTGGAAAAACGTGAATGAACGACTGCTATAGCCGATTCATAGTCCTCGTCCTGAAGGTCAACGAAAAACCGTCTGAGATCTCCTACAAGGAACATTCCCTTATATACTATAGTTCTGCTTGAAAGCGATACAACGTATGTATCCTCGTTGCTCTGCTCAAAAAAGCGTCTTGCTACATAAAGCTTTCTGTCAAAATCAAGTCCCCTGTCAACGCCCTCCGGACGCTCGATAAAACACTGCTGTATATCAGGCATACATTCGAGAGCCTTTGCACCCAAGACCTCCGGCTGAGAGGGGACCTTTCTCCAGCCTAAAACATCAAGTCCTTCCTTCTCGGCAATTATCTCGAACATTTTCTTTGCCTGGTTCCTTCTAAGCTCATTCTGCGGGAAAAAGAACATTCCCACAGCATAATCTCTTTCCGAACCTATAGGGATATGCAGCTTCTGAGCTTCCTTTTTGAAAAACTTATGTGATATCTGTAAAAGTATGCCTACACCGTCACCGGTTTTTCCTTCGGCATCCTTGCCTGCGCGGTGCTCCAATGTTTCAACTATTGTTAGCGCATCCGAAACGGTCTTATGTGTTTTTATTCCTTTAATATTAACCACCGCTCCGATACCGCAGTTATCATGTTCAAATGACGGGTCGTATAAGCTGTTTGTTAATGGCTGCATATTTTTCTTCCTTTCTCTTTATGGGATATGCCTTTATCTGCAGCACGATATCCTTAAATCGTGTTACAACGATTATTATAAATCTACAGTGCAGGATTGTCAATACAAAACTGCATATTTGTTAAAATATCATTCATATTCAGGCATTAAAGCACCTTTTTTCAGTTGAATTATAAACAATTTGCAAGATTTAGAAAAAAAATTGCAAAAAGGTATTGACAAAATATAAACGATGGTGTATACTGCAAACATCGAAACAACAAAGGCGTTGTGAGCAATGGAGCTTACAGCGCCTTTATGTTTTGTTAAGATATATCAAAGTATAAAAAGAGGAGAGAAAGGTTATGACAAACGTAACAGAGCTTTTCGGAAGTATGGTATTCAATGACAGAAAGATGCAGGAAAGACTTCCCCGCACCACCTATAAGGCATTGAAAAAAACCATTAAAAACGGTGAACCGCTTGATATAAGTGTAGCAAATGCAGTTGCCAATGCTATGAAGGAATGGGCTGTTGAAATGGGCTGCACACATTATACACACTGGTTCCAGCCTATGACAGGCATTACGGCAGAAAAACACGACAGCTTCATTTATCCGGCTGAGGATGGTCAGATAATCATGGAGTTTTCAGGAAAAGAGCTTATCAAGGGCGAGCCGGATGCATCAAGCTTTCCGTCAGGCGGAATACGCGCTACATTCGAGGCAAGAGGCTATACAACATGGGATCCGACCTCTCCGGCTTTTATAAGGGATAAAACATTGTATATCCCGACAGCCTTCTGCTCATATACAGGTGAAGTCCTTGACAAGAAAACACCTCTCCTGCGCTCTATGGAGCGTCTGAGCAATGTCGCTACAGAGCTTCTTCATCTTTTAGGCAAGAACGACGTAACGAGAGTAACAACTACAGTAGGTCCCGAACAGGAATATTTCCTTATCGATAAAAAAATGTACGATCAGCGTCCCGACCTCATCTTTACAGGCCGTACACTTTTCGGTGCGCCTGCTCCCAAGGGTCAGGAGCTTGAAGACCATTATTTTGGCTCTATCAAGACAAGAGTTGCAGCTTTCATGAATGAGCTTGACGAGGAATTGTGGAAGTTAGGCGTTATGGCAAAGACAAAGCACAACGAGGTAGCGCCTTCACAGCATGAGCTTGCACCTATCTTCGCAACATCAAATATCGCTACCGACCACAATGAGCTTACAATGGAGGTCATGAAAAAGACAGCCGAAAAGCACGGTCTTGTATGTCTTCTCCATGAAAAGCCTTTTGCAGGCGTTAACGGCTCAGGCAAGCACAACAACTGGTCCATCTCTACAAACACAGGCGAAAATCTTCTCGACCCGGGCAAAAATCCCGAAAACAACATTCAGTTCCAGCTGTTCCTTGCAGCTATCGTAAAGGCTGTACATGAATATCAGGATCTTCTCAGACTTACAGTAGCATCTGCCGGAAACGACCACAGACTCGGCGCAAATGAAGCACCTCCGGCTATCATCTCAATGTACCTCGGTGACGACCTCGGCGCACTCGTTGACTCTATCATCAACGGTACAGACTACCGCTCAAACGGCAAGAGCGAAATGCTCACAGGCGTTGATGTTCTGCCCGACTTCAAAAAGGACAGCTCTGACAGAAACCGTACATCACCGTTTGCATTCACAGGAAACAAATTTGAATTCCGCGCATTGGGTTCATCACTCAATATCGCATGCCCGAACTACATGCTCAACACAATGGTAGCTGATGAGCTTGCACAGTTCTATGATGAGCTTAAAAACGCAGATGATCTTGAAGCTGCCGAAAAAGCTATCATCAAGCGTACACTTACAGAGCACAAGAATATCATCTTCAACGGAGACAACTATTCAGATGAATGGGTCAAGGAAGCTGAAAGAAGAGGCCTTTGCAATTACCGCTCACTTCCTGAAGCTATGGCTCATTATGTTGACAAGAAGAATGTTGATCTGTTCGTAAGAAACGGCATCGTAACAGAAGCCGAGATACACGCAAGATATGAGATAGAGCTTGAAACATACAGCAAGCAGCTCAGGATCGAAGCTCTCACCATGATAGACATGGCTGAAAAGAACATCACTCCCGCAGTTATCTCATTTGTAAGCAAGCTTTCAGATGCAGCTATCGCAAAGAAGCAGCTTTCGGCATCATATTCGGTATATGCGGAAACAAAGCTTATCGAAGAGCTTTCTGAGGATCTTGAAAGCTTCGTAAAGAAAACAGCAGAGCTGAAAGAAGCAGCAAATAATGCATCACTTTATAAGGATGATCAGCTCAAGCTTGCACTCTATTACAGAAACACTGTATTTGCACTCATGGGTGAGCTAAGAGCTTTGGGCGATGCTATGGAAACAAAAACATCCGCAGCTTACTGGCCTTATCCCTCTTATGCTGAAATTCTTTTTGGTGTATAAGATATCATAAAGATCTCTTATAATAAGGGGTTCTATAGGTAAAGTTTTCCTGCTGTCATTCCTCTATACCTTCGGATGACAGCAGGAAAATAAAAAAGGAAAAAGAAAATTTAAATTTAAAAGAAAAAAGGTGGAAAGTATGGATACCGTTATGAATACGGCTGTACAGCAGGCAAATGCGTTTACTATCAGTATATGGTACCTCATAGGCGCAGCATTGGTATTCTTCATGCAATGCGGCTTCGCTATGGTGGAAACAGGCTTTACAAGAGCCAAGAATGCCGGAAACATCATTATGAAAAACCTCATGGATTTTTGTATAGGCACTGTGATGTTTATTTTCTTAGGCTTCGGACTTATGATGTCCGAGAACTATCTGTTCGGTATTATTGGTGTGCCTGATCTTCAGATATTCACGGATTTCAATAATTTCCCGTGGTCATCATTCGTTTTCAACCTTGTATTCTGTGCTACCGCCGCAACTATCGTTTCCGGCGCTATGGCAGAAAGAACAAAGTTCATCTCATATTGTATATACAGCGGTCTTATAAGCCTTGTTGTATATCCGATAGAAGCCGGATGGGTATGGAACAGCAACGGCTGGCTCGCACAGTTAGGTTTTGTAGATTTCGCAGGCTCGGCATGTATCCACACTGTCGGCGGCATATCCGCACTCATAGGCGCAGCTATGGTAGGTCCTCGTATCGGCAAGTATTCCAAGAGCGGCAAGCCAAGAGCTATCCCCGGTCACAGCCTTACACTCGGCGCTTTGGGCGTATTTATCCTCTGGTTCGGCTGGTACGGATTTAACGGCGCTGCTGCAACAGATGTTACACAGCTTGCTCAGATATTCGCCACAACAACAGTTGCTCCTGCTATAGCAACATGCGCTACAATGATATACACATGGATAAAGAACGGCAAGCCCGATGTTTCAATGTCGCTCAACGGTTCTCTTGCAGGTCTTGTTGCAATAACAGCAGGCTGTCATACAGTAGATATCCTCGGTTCACTTATAATAGGTATAGTTGCAGGCATCATAGTTGTTATCGCTGTTGAATTCGTTGACAGCAAGCTCAAGGTAGATGACCCTGTAGGTGCTGTAGCAGTCCACATGTGCAACGGTATCTGGGGTACTCTTGCAGTAGGAATATTCTCAAAGGACGAAGCAACACTCGGACTCCTTTACGGAGGCGGATTTACACAGCTCGGCAAGCAGGCTCTCGGTATCCTTTGCATAGGCGCATACACAGCAGCTCTTATGTCTGTCATCTTCTTAGTTCTTAAAAAGACTATCGGTCTCCGCGCATCAAGAGATGAAGAAGTAAGAGGTCTTGACCTTACAGAGCATGGTCTTGCAAGCTCATATGCAGACTTTATGCCTGTACCGCAGATACTCACAGGCAAGACAGAAGAAAAGGGCAGCGTATCACCCGAAAAGGCTGTTGAAGTAAATCTTCTTACACCTATCGAAAAGAAAACCGACGACACCAGACCGAAGCTCACGAATATCAGCATCGTTACAAAGCAGAGTAAATTCACGGAGCTTAATACAGCCCTTACAGCTATCGGAATCACGGGCATGACAGTAACACAGGTACTCGGCTGCGGCACACAGAAGGGCAGCAGCGAATACTACAGAGGTGTTGAGGTCGAGATGAATCTTCTTCCGAAGATCCGTATAGATATAGTTGTCAGCAAGGTACCGGTAAAGAAGGTCGTTGACACAGCAGTAAAGACATTGTATACAGGTCATATCGGTGACGGAAAAATATTCATCTACGATGTTGAAGATGTCGTAAAGATCAGAACAGGCGAAACCGGCTTTGACGCTTTACAAGACTCGAAATAAATTATAAAAGGCTCACAACTTAATATTATGATAAGAATGCAGTATCCTTTATGTCACTCCTCGGATGCTGCATTCTCTATTATTTATTATTTATTACTGCTTGAACTTGACGTTGATATATGATATAATCTATCTAAAATTATCTGTATCGGAGGTTTTATTTTATGCCAAATTGGTTAAAGGACGCTGCTTTTTATGAGATATACCCTCAGACTTACTGCGACAGCAACGGTGACGGTATAGGAGATATCGAAGGTATCATATCAAAACTGGACTACGTTAAAAGTTTAGGCTGCAATGCGATATGGCTCAACCCTATTTACGATTCACCGTTCATGGATGCAGGATATGATGTAAGGGATTACTACAAGGTCGCTGAAAGATACGGCAATAATGATGATGCAAAGCGCCTTTTTGATATCGCACATCAGAAAGGTATAAAGATACTTCTTGATCTGGTTCCCGGTCATACATCCGACCAGAACGAGTGGTTCATACAGAGCAAAAAGGCAGAAAAAAATGAATACAGCGGCAGATATATATGGACAGATTCCGTATGGGAAGCTCCGCCGCAGTATAAATTCCTTTGCGGCATAACAGACCGTGACGGAAATTATCTTGTAAACTTTTTCAGCTCACAGCCTGCTCTCAATTACGGCTTTAATGAGATAACTCATCCTGCATGGCAGAAGCCGACATCCGACCCTGACTGCAAGGCTACAGTCGAAGCGCTAAAGGATATAATGCGTTTCTGGCTCGATATGGGCTGTGACGGATTCAGAGTTGACATGGCAGACTCTCTCGTAAAGAACGAGGACGGCGAAAAGCCCGAAACATGCAAGATATGGAAGGGCATTCGTGAAATGCTTGACAAGGACTATCCTGAGGCAGCTATAGTTTCCGAATGGTGCAATCCGAAAGTTTCTGTAGGCGCAGGCTTCCACAGCGACTTCTATCTTGACCATGATACAAACGGCTACAGGATACTTTTCCGTGATAAGGACAATAAAACAGGTGAATGCAAGGCCGTATTCTCCAAAAACGGCAAGGGCGATATAACAAGATTCCTTGACGAATATCTTGACGACCTCAAGGGCACTAAGGGCAAGGGCTACATAAGCTTTATAACATGCAACCACGATACTCCGCGTATGACAAGGATGTTTGACAAGCTTGAAGCAAAAATAGCATATTCTTTTGTATTCCTTATGCCGGGCGTACCGTTCCTTTATTACGGTGATGAGATAGGCATGAGCTTTATGGAAGGACTCAACAGCAAAGAGGGCGGCTACAGCAGAACAGGCACTCGTACTCCTATGCAGTGGAACAGCAGCGCAAATCACGGATTTTCTTCTGCGCCTGCGGATAAGCTTTATCTTCCTGTTGATACATCCGAGAATGCTGTTACTGTAGAGTCACAGCTTGATGATCCCGATTCTATCCTCAATACTCTCAAAAAGGTAATCGCACTCAGACATGAAAATGAGGACTTGCAGTCTGACGGTGATTTTGAAGTAGTATATGCCGAAAAGAACAAATATCCGTTTGTTTTCAAAAGAGGAAAATTCATAATAGCCGTAAATCCGACAGCCAAAGAGCAGTCGGCTCCGTGCAGCTTTGAAGGAGAAACAGTATTT
>ONVG01000059.1 GCA_900321195.1 uncultured Eubacteriales bacterium | reverse complement strand
ACGGGACTTGAACCCGTACGTCATGCAACACACGCCCCTCAAACGTGCCTGTCTGCCAATTCCAGCACACTCGCATATATTTTCTTTTGAGAACATGTATTATTATACACACTCGCCTGCGCTTTGTCAAGCATTTTTTGAAAATAAATTGCATGAATTTTTTGTAATATACAGTTGACAAAATAAGAAAAAATGTTTATACTATACTCTATATATAATATCGGCTGTGATAAGAAGAAGTAATCGGCAGTGCTGGGCAAAGAGAGGATATGGGTGGTGTAAATATCCGTCAGCGGCTGATGAAATACATCTTTGAGCCGTCAGACCGAGAAAGCTTTTAAAAAGCATTAAGTCTGACCGTTTTGCACACGTTACAGTGCGAGGCTGTGCTTGCAGTCCGTAAGGCCGATGCAGAGATGTATCGGTAAATTGAGGTGGTACCGCGATATTATCGCCCTCTGTATCTATGCAGGGGGCTTTTTTGTCCCCAAAAAACAAAAATGTTTTACGAAAGGACAAGGTAAAAATGGGAGTATTTGAAGAACTTCAGGAGCGTGGACTTATCGCTCAGACAACAGACGAAAAGGAAATAAGAGAGCTTATCAACAGCGGAAAGGCAGTATTCTATATAGGCTTTGACCCTACGGCAGACAGCCTTCATGTAGGTCATTTCATGGCGCTTTGCCTTATGAAAAGGCTTCAAATGGCAGGAAATAAGCCTATAGCGCTTATCGGCGGCGGTACGGCTATGATAGGCGACCCTTCGGGCAAGACCGATATGAGAAAAATGATGACTCAGGAAACCATACAGCATAACTGTGAATGCTTCAAAAAGCAGATGAGCCGTTTCATAGACTTCTCTGACGGCAAGGCTATTATGGTAAATAATGCCGATTGGCTTCTTGATCTTAACTATGTAGAGCTTCTCAGAGATGTCGGCGCATGCTTCAGCGTTAACCGCATGCTTACGGCTGAATGCTACAAGCAGCGCATGGAAAGAGGACTCAGCTTCCTTGAATTCAACTACATGATAATGCAGAGCTACGACTTCCTTTCACTGTACAAGCGTTACGGCTGTAATCTGCAGTTCGGCGGTGACGACCAGTGGAGCAATATGCTCGGCGGCACAGAGCTTATCAGAAGAAAGCTCGGCAAGGACTCATACGCTATGACTATAAATCTTCTTCTCAATTCCGAGGGCAAGAAGATGGGCAAGACCGAAAAGGGCGCTGTATGGCTCGACGCCGAAAAAACAAGCCCATTCGATTTCTTCCAGTACTGGAGAAATGTTGCAGACAGTGATGTTATAAAATGTCTGAAAATGCTGACATTCGTTCCTATGCAGGAGATAAATGAGCTTGCAAAGCTTGAGGGCAGTGACCTTAATAAAGCCAAGGAGATACTTGCATTTGAGCTTACAAAGCTCGTTCACGGCGAAGAAGAGGCTCAGAAGGCTCTTGAAGGCGCAAGAGCGCTGTTTTCAAGCAAGTCCGATACAGACAATATGCCTTCTACAGAGCTTGACGGCTCACTTTTCACTGACGGAAAGATAGGTCTTATCGACCTGCTTGCAGAAACAAAGCTCGTACCCTCAAAGGCTGAGGCAAGAAGGCTTATACAGCAGGGCGGTATCTCTGTCGATGATGAAAAGCTTACCGATGTAAAGGCTGAAATAAGCAGAGAACAGTTTGAAAAGGGATATATAGTTATAAGAAAGGGTAAGAAGGTTTTCCACAAGGCTATTCTCAAATGATATGAAAGAGGAGAGTATATATGGATAATTCAAAAAAGAGCGGAAGCAAGCCGCTTACAAGGCGTGAGGAAAGAGAACAGGCACTCGGATTTGTATTTGAGAGCATATTCCGCGATGACGAAACTCAGGACGCATTTGATGATGCATTCGATGCCCGTGATATCAAGGTCGGCAGTTATGCGGAGCGTCTTATAAAAGGCGTAAAAGAGCATAAGGATGAGATAGACGATATCATAGAGAAAAATCTGAAGGGCTGGAAGAAAAACAGGATATCAAAGATATCGCTTACTATTCTGAGAATGGCTGTTTTTGAGCTGTACTATGTAAAGGACGTTCCGCAGAGCGTTGTCATAAATGAAGCTGTAGAGCTTGCAAAGAGCTATGCAACAGCCGAGGACGGCTCTTTCGTAAACGGCGTTTTAGGCTCGGTAGTAACAAATAAAGAAAAAAGCGGTGACAAGTGATGCCGTATTTTCTTGGGATAGACACAAGCAACTACACGACTTCGGCGGCGATATATTCCGCCGAAAACGGTATAGTACATAAAAAAATGCTTCTGCCTGTAAAGCAGGGGGAATGCGGTCTTAGACAAAGCGATGCTGTATTTCATCATGTAAGACAGCTTCCCCTTGTTATCTCATCTTTGCTTGAAGGCTTTGAGGGAGATATAACGGCGATAGGCGTTTCCGCAAAGCCGAGAGATGCGGAAGGCTCATACATGCCCTGCTTTACGGTAGGACTTGGCACGGCAAAAATACTTTCAAAGACAATGCGCATACCGCTGTATGAGTTCTCGCATCAGAGCGGTCATATAGCCGCAGCGGCTTATTCATCGGGAAATATCGGATTGTTGAAGCGTGAGTTTTTGGCGTTCCATGTTTCTGGCGGTACAACGGAAGCCGTTATAGTAACGCCTGACAGTGAAAGGATAATTTCCGAAACGATAGCCGCAAAAACTCTTGACCTGAATGCGGGTCAGCTTATAGACAGAGTAGGTGTAATGCTCGGACTCGGCTTTCCCTGCGGCATGGAGCTTGAACGTCTTGCAGCGGCAAATACTGCAAAGCTGCCTAAAGTAAAGTCTACTCTCAAAGGCTGTGACTGCTGTCTTTCGGGCATTGAAAATATTTGCAGGAAGAAATACGAGGGCGGAGCATCAAAGGAAGAAACAGCCGCGCTTTGCCTTGAATATACCGAAAAAACTCTTGAAGGAATGTGTGAAAGACTGCTTGAAAAGCATGGAGAACTCCCTGTTCTTTTTGCAGGCGGAGTGATGTCCGACACGATAATAAAAAACGGACTTTCAAAGCGCTTTGAAGCGTACTTTGCAAAGCCCGAATTTTCCGCAGACAATGCTGCGGGAACAGCATTGCTTTGTTATTTGAAGCATAATAATATAATAGAAGGGTGATGTTATCATGGGCAGATTGTTCGGAACAGACGGCGCAAGAGGTGTAGCTAATACAGAGCTTACATGTGAGCTTGCAATGAATATCGGCAGAGCAGCCGCAATGGTTCTTACAGACAGCGGTGTACACAAGCATCCGAAAATTCTTATAGGAAAGGATACAAGACTTTCCTCGGATATGCTTGAAGGTGCGCTTATCGCAGGACTGTGCTCAGTAGGCGCAGAGGTCGTTCTTTTGGGAGCAGTTCCTACTCCTACGGTTGCATTTCTTATCAAGAAATATAAGGCTGACGCAGGCATAATGATATCAGCGTCACACAATCCGTTTGAATTCAACGGCATAAAGATATTCTCCAGTGACGGCTATAAGCTGCCTGATGCGCTTGAAGCAGAGATAGAGTCTATCGTTATAGACAAATCAAAGCCTTATTATACTCCTTTGGGTGACGGGCTTGGAAGAGTTGTCCGCTGTGAAACAGCAGTCGAGGACTATATACAGCATATCATAAGCACTGTGCCTTACAGACTTGACGGTATGAAAATAGCAATAGACTGTTCAAACGGTTCCGCATCCGCAACTGCCGAGCAGCTTTTTACAAGGCTTGGCGCAGAATGTCACATGCTGGCTGATAAGCCTGACGGCAAGAATATAAACGAAAACTGCGGCTCAACACATCTTGAAAATCTTCAGAAATATGTTGTTGACAACGGTTTACAGCTTGGAGTAGCTTTTGACGGTGACGCTGACAGATGTCTTGCCGTTGACGAAAAAGGCGATGTTATCGACGGCGATTTCATAATGGCGATATGTGCGCTTGACCTTGCCTCACGCAATAAGCTCAACAAAAAGACTGCTGTCGGCACTGTTATGTCAAACATGGGATTCGGACGTTTTTGCAGCGATAACGGTCTGAAATTCGTTTCAACTAATGTCGGCGACAGATACGTTCTTGAAGCTATGCTCAGAGAGGGCTACAACTTCGGCGGAGAGCAGTCGGGTCACGTTATATTCCTTGACTATTCAACTACGGGAGACGGTCAGCTTACCGCTGCGCAGCTCCTCAGCCTTGTCAACAGGAGACAGGCAAAGCTTTCGAGCATTGCTACTCTTATGACAAAATATCCGCAGGTACTCATAAACGTAAAAGTAACAAACGAGGGAAAGCTCCAGTTCTTTACAAATCAGGATATAAAGGACAAAATAGAGTCTGTAAAGAAAGAGCTTGGCGATGACGGAAGAATACTTGTAAGGCTTTCGGGAACAGAGCCGCTTGTAAGAGTAATGATAGAAGGTCTTGACATGGAGCTTATCACACGCCTTGCAAACGAAACAGCCGAGCTCATCAAGTACCGCATAGGAATCTGAATAAAATAATAAAGAATAGAGAATAATTATTTTAACCGATAGTTTTTGCTGCTGTCGGAAGAAATATTCATTATGTATTCACAAGGTTAAAAAGAGCCGCGCAGAGATGCACGGCTCTTTTTTAGATATTATTCATTTGTTTGATTTATTTTGGAACCATCCATATCAAAAACCGAGTTCAATAAATCGCCCCATGTTTTATTTTCTGCTTCTTCTTTTATTCGCAGTATTTTTTCTTTAGATTCAGTCGTCTGATCCGCCTGTTCCATTTGATTCATATGATCTGTCTGCTTCATCTGCTTGATTTTCTTTGCCAAAAACATTACAGCTTCAAATATCAGCCAGACTGTTACGGGTTTTATAAGCTTTTTTACACAGAATACATACTTTATCCTTTTGATAAAGGTACAGTACAGGAAATCTGCAGCTGTGTAAAGAGCTATGACTGTCGGCAGACATACAAGTGCTTTTCTGAGCAGTTTTTTCATAATTATACTCTCCTTTAAAATTAATAACGCTCATCCGCAGCCGTTAATAAATTCCTTCGACTGCTATACCAGCATATCATATCATAAAACTGTTACAAAACTATTAATAATAAGCATTTTTTGAAAAATGTTTACGTTGTTTCAGGCGCAAATATCGCGAATATATTATAGTTCAGCATTTTCAGGCAACAGCAAGTTGCTTGTATAGAATAAGATAATGTGATATGATCAATATAAGTAAAGGAGGCGTTCAGAATGGAAACAAAAGAAATAATTTATGAGCTTCGTACAAAAAACGGTAAATTATTTTGAAGCATAGTGCGCAGGATACCATTTCTGGAACCACGCTGTAAATATTCCCATTATAACAGGCATTATATTGTTTATTATCGCAATATACGGGGAAGCAGGCGTACCCATAAGGAAAAATGTCCATACGCCCGTGAGTATGTAAAGTATTCCCCATGCAAGAGTAAGTATGCGGTTTGTAAGCATGAAAAGAGGATTTTCAAAGGCTTTTTCACCATTGTAGCTTTTCATTGAATACCACGATGTAAGCGGTATTTTAGTAAGACATGAAGCACTCCACATAAGACCAAAGCCTGAATATGAACAGGGAATTATGATATTTAACAGTTCGGGTAAAAGAAGCGCCGCTATCGAAAGCCCTGTAACTGCTGCCGAGGATATAACGTCGTATATCGTTTTGCGGAAGCGGAAAAAAATTATCTCTGTCAGCGCACAGATACCGAGAGTTATAAATGCGCCTATATAGCTGTTTATAGATACAGCTACCCAGAACGCTATCCAGGGTATGAGCGTGAGCATCATGCTTGTACCCTTGCTTTTTTTATCATTGCTGGTATATGATTCCTGTTTTACATCTCCGTGACCGAAATATTTATCCCAGTTCAGCATTGTATTGAAATCGCCCTCAACGCTGTACTTTTTTTCCATCATTGCCTGTACGCCGGTTATTTTTCCCGATGCGATATCTTTCCATACGGTAAAGGGCGTTATTATTTTTGTGTCAGGTTTAAGAAAGCTGTCTTTCCGGACTTCATAACCGTCCTTTTTGAGAACTATCTGAAAGCGTTTTTCTTCGTCTGTATAGTACATTTCAAGAACAATATCTTTTCCCGTATATGACGACTTGTTGTACATTGCAGCCATCTGCTTTGTGAAAATAAATGTTTCGTCCTCTTTTTTGCCGTTCTCCTTTGAGATTCCCCAGCTTGCATCAGCCATAGCTTCAAACACTTCACGCGGCATCAGAAGCTCGTCAAGCTTATTTTTTGTTTCCCTGCTTATCCTGTTTTCTGCAAATTCATTTCCGGCTTTGTGTACATAGCTTAAATATTCGTCTGTGCGGTCATGAAGCTCTTGTATTCTGAAAAGCTCGCCCTGACCGCAGTATATGGTTTCATATCCGTCTTTTCCAAGAAAATGCCCGAACATCTCATTTACAGAACCGTAATTTCCCTTTGCAGTATAAAATCCGCATGTGGAGATAACTACATGCCGCTTTCCCGACATGTCATATCTTGAGGGATGACCGCCGCTTTCTGTTTCGCTCATCATAAAAGGCAGGGAAAGGGGGAGAAGTCTGTCGATAAGCATTTTCATTTTGCCGGGAACGTTGAAATAATAAAGTCCGAATGACCATATAACTAAATCAGCCCAAAGTATATTGTCAAGTACGTCTTTCATATCGTCCCTTACGACACAGACTCCGGGAGTTTTGTTCCAGCAGCCGAAACAGCCCAGACAAGTGCTGATATTCTTATCCCTGATTGTGATATCTTCACGCACTATCTCTCGTTTATCTGAAAGTCCGTCTATAAAAGCCTGTGTCAGTTTAAGGGTGTTGCTTCTTTGTCCTTTAGGACTGCCGTTTATTACAAGAACCTTCATTTTTTATTTCCTCCAGTTCGCTTATACATTTGTCTATCCACTTGCCGTACATTTCCGAGAACATCAAGCCGTATTCAACTGTCATTTTCCAGTACAAAGCTTTTGATGTATCGTTCAGTTTTTTTGAATACTGCTCCGTATCGGGCGGAGATACAGTCATCAATGAATTTAACATATTGCTTTCTTTTTTTAATGACTTGAAAAAGGCAATGTTTTCATCAAGAGTACATTCTCCTCTGAAAAATGTTTTCATCATCAGCGGACTTCTTATAGAAATTCCTGTATTTTCTTCTGAAAGCCAGCGTTTAAGCTCCTGCTTTCCGCTTTCCGTTATAGAGAACAGCTTTTTGTCGGGCTTGCTTTCCTGCTCTATCGTTTCATCCGATGCCCAACCGTTTTTTTTGAGAGTTTGAAGTTCGCGGTATATCTGACTTGTTTGTGCATCCCAGAAATAGTTCAATGAATCCTTGAAAATTTTGTTTATTTCATATCCTGTCATACTGCCGTAATTCAGCAGACCGAGTATTCCATGCTTTAACATAACGACCTCCTATATTCTACTTGTGGAATATATTATAACTCCACAAGTGGAATATGTCAAGAATATCTTTAGCAAGCCGCCGGCGTGCCGCCGCTGTCGATTACGTTCACGCGCCGGCAAGCTGCCGGTGTCGATTACGTTCTCGCGCGGTAAAGCGCGCTTACTTTGTACTAACTTACACTGCTATGCACGCACATCCGGTGCGGCGGCGCACGGCGCCGGTTTCCTACATCCGCCGACACGCCCCTTGCGGTGCGCTTTACGGCTATTTCATCAAAATTTACAAGTTCTTTTTTCTATTAAACTTTGCCGCACCTAATATATAGCTTGTTTCGCGTGGATAAACTTATCAATAACGTATCAGAGCGGAGCGGAGCGAGCGACAACGCGAATCGACACCGGAGGCACTCCGGCGCCGGAACAGGGCAACAGCATTTACTTTAAAGGCTCAAAAAGTATCTTCAAAAAGAAATCCGGATTGAGAGCAGCCATAAACATAATTCGTTTCTTGCTTAACCT
>ONVG01000077.1 GCA_900321195.1 uncultured Eubacteriales bacterium | reverse complement strand
CATTTATGATGAACTTAACGATAGAAAAGCTAAATTGCGTCAGGAAATGATAGCAAACGGAAAGGATGCCAAAGAAGCATATTGGGACGCTGAATCTCAGGCAGAATCCGAAATGATAATTGAAGCTGTTGATATCTTGAAAAAGTATAACAAGCTCAACAATGATTTTACTTTAAACAGCGTAAATAATATCAATACAGTTATGTGGGCTGCCTGCGAACTTATCAACAGTTCAGGGGACATTACCATAAGAGATGAGGTATTCCTTGAAATGTTTCTTATATATAACGCTTCTTATGTTGATGAAGACTTAAGGAAAGAGATTGATAAAACTGTTCCTCAGGGGTACAAAAGAAACACATTTTACAGAAGAGATTCAGAACAAAGCTATGAATCACATTATGAAGAAGTAAGTAAGTGAGTATTACAAGGATTATTTCACACAGGAGGTGAACCACATGGAGATGATACTCTTTACAACAGGATTTGCAGTAACGCTTGCTACTGTATTGATCGTTGAAGCGTGTGTTGACTAAAATTTGAAAGGAGATGTTTTACTATGTTAGGTCTTTTGGCAGCAATTACAGCAGAAACGGCTATCAGTATGTTTTGCTCAGGTGCAGGTTCCGAGATCAAAAAGAGGAGAAGAACTCTCTTGATGATACATGGTATGCCGAAGACAAGGAAACGATGCTCCGTGTTATCAGCATGACAGATACCGAAAAGATCGGTCTTATGGGTCACTCGCTTGGCGGCGCAGCCGCTGTCAGTGTCGGCAAAGAACGCAGCGATATCGATGCAGTTATTGACATGGACGGTAGTATGTTCGGAGAAATGACAAATGTAAAAGACGGAAAATTTGAATATTATACAGGCGCATATCCTGTTCCCATGCTTGCATTATTCACCGAAAACAATTATAATGAAATTGAATCAGATGCTTACGGCGGCATTTATCATGTCAATAAGTTTGTCATTGGTAATGCAAAGGACGGCAGGATAGTTTCCTTCAAGAACGCCAGACATATGGATTTTACCGACCTTCCTCTGTTTTCACCCTTCCTTGGCTCAATGTTAGGTCATGGAGATGTTGACAGCGAAAAAATGATGACAACTGTTAACGGTATCGTCCTTGACTGGTTCAATTATTATCTCAAGGGTGAAGGGGTGCTTGACATAAAAGCACAGTATTGATAATGCAGTTAAAGATAACAAAAACAGAGCGCAGTAAACCGGAATTGGTCGAAATTCTGACGTTCAATTGCTGAAAACCAACTAAGTAATAAATGTTTTTTGAAAGTGGTGTGGTGATGAAACAGTATATTGTTACGGGGATGTCCTGCGCGGCTTGTCAGGCAAGAGTCGAGAAGGCTGTTTCAAAGGTGAAAGGCGTAGAGTCTGTTTCTGTCAGCCTTCTTACAAACTCAATGGGAGTTGAGGGTACTGCAAGTGATGAGGATATTATTGCCGCTGTCATAAATGCCGGCTATGGTGCGGGAATAAAGGGCGGTACCGATAAGAGTGATGACTGTTCATGCGGATTTAAGGCGGAGGAGGAAGCACTAAGGGATAATGAAACGCCTGTTTTGAAACGAAGGCTGATACTTTCGGCAGTATTCCTTGCCGTACTTATGTATATAACAATGGGTGTGAATATGCTGGGTGCGCCGATACCGTCTTATTTTGTTCATAATCACCTTGCGCTTACTCTTACACAAATGATACTCGCCGCCGTTGTTATGATAATAAACCGTAAATTCTTTACAAGCGGATTCAAAGCTCTTTTTCATGCATCACCTAATATGGACACGCTTGTAGCACTCGGTTCGGCTGTGTCTTTCGTGTGGAGCGTTTTAGTGTTCTATAGGATGTGCGGACTTATTGCAGACGGCAGTACAAATACGGAGCTTATGCATATATACCATAACGAGCTGTATTTTGAATCTGCGGCAATGATACCTGCGCTTATAACTGTCGGAAAGCTCCTCGAAGCAGTTTCAAAGGGGCGGACTACAAACGCACTAAAAAGTCTTATGAAGCTTGCGCCGAAAACTGCTCTTGTTGTGCGTGACGGGAAAAATATCGAGGTAAATGCGGATGAAGTAACGGTAGGGGATATATTCCTTGTATATCCCGGAGACAGAATACCTGTTGACGGCGTAGTTATCGAGGGAGCAAGCGCCGTTGACGAGTCAGCGCTTACTGGTGAGTCTGTGCCTGTTGATAAAGCAAAGGGTGATATAGTGAGCGCCGCCGCTATAAATAAGTCGGGATATATGAAATGCCGCGCTGTGAGGGTAGGACGTGATACATCACTTGCACAGATAATTCGCATGGTATCCGATGCGGCGGCGACCAAAGCGCCTATTGCAAGGATAGCGGATAAGGTGTCGGAAGTATTTGTTCCTGCCGTTATAGCCGTTTCGCTGACAGTTATTTTCGGCTGGCTTATATCCGGAAGTACTCTGAGCTTTGCACTTGCAAGAGGAATATCAGTGCTTGTAATATCGTGTCCGTGTGCTCTGGGACTTGCAACGCCCGTAGCTATAATGGTAGGTAACGGAGTCGGTGCAAAGAACGGAATACTTTTCAAAACGAGTGAAGCGCTTGAAAACACAGGCAGGGTACGCATTATAGCTCTTGACAAAACGGGCACCATAACCACAGGAGAACCAAGAGTTACGGATATATTCCTTTACGGAAATATTTCAGAAAACGCCTTTCTTGAAACAGCGGCATCACTTGAACAGAAAAGCGAGCATCCTCTTGCAGGGGCTGTAATATCGGAAGCAAAAAGGAGAAATATTTCTTTTAAAGAGGCAACGGAATTTTCAGCACTTGCGGGAAACGGACTTAAAGCTGTCATTGACGGGCATAATATTTGTGGCGGCAGTGAAAAATATATAAGCAGCCTTGTAAAGATACCTGATGAATTTTCCGAAAAGTCGAAGATCCTTTCAGAGCAGGGCAAAACACCGCTTTTCTTTATATCGGATAATAAGCTTATCGGAATGGCGGCAGTTGCCGATACTATAAGGCACGATTCGGCAGAAGCTGTAGGCGAGCTGAAAAAGTCAGGGCTTCGTGTCGTAATGCTTACGGGCGACAACGAGAGGACAGCCAAGGCAGTAGGGGACATTGCAGGCGTTGATGAGGTCATAGCAGGAGTATTGCCTGATAAAAAAGAGGAAGTCATACGCACTCTCAGAGAAAGCGGTATGACTGCTATGGTGGGCGACGGTATAAATGATGCGCCTGCGCTGACGAGAGCAGATGTGGGAATAGCGATTGGAGCAGGTACAGATGTTGCGATAGAATCCGCAGACGTAGTTCTCACTAACAGTACACTGATGGATGCGGTATCGGCTGTAAGACTTTCAAGGGCGGTACTGAGGAATATCCGTGAAAATCTTTTCTGGGCATTCATTTATAACATTATATGTATTCCTCTTGCGGCAGGACTTTTCGGACTTAATATGTCTCCTATGATAAGCGCGGCAGCTATGAGCCTTTCAAGCTTTACCGTCTGCATGAATGCGCTTAGACTGAACAGGTTTAAAGTAAAATGTTCAGTTTACAATGCGCAATGTCCGGTCAATGATAACGAGAAGGGAGGGGAGAGTATGACAAAGACAGTGAATATCAAGGGAATGATGTGCGGTCACTGTGAAGCAACAGTTAAAAAGGCGCTTGAAAAGCTTGATTTTATTGAAAGCGCAGAAGTCAGCCACGAGAGCGGCACAGCAGTTATAACACTTTCAGGTGAGCTTGACGAGCAGGCAGTAAAAGAAGCTATCGAGGACAGGGACTTTGAATTCTGTTCAATAACTCCGTGAGCAGCGCTCAGTATTTTTTGACAGTGAAAATTCTGAAGAATAATAAAAAGGGTTGTCGGGAACTTACCCGTCAGCCCTTTTTGTGTTACTTATTGACAAGTGTATCGAACAGCCCCTGACAGCCTTCGAGTATGTCGTTGTATGCTCTGTCAAAATCACGTGTGTACCAAGGATCTGAAACAGTTCCGCCCTTCTCTGTATAGTCCATGAGCATATGAAGCTTTTGCTCGGTATCATTGCCGATTATACGCTTTGCGTTTTTCATATTGTTGTAGTCCATGAGTATGATCATATCATAATAATGATAGTCATTTACGGTCATTTTGCGCGCGGTCTTTCCGTCACAGCTTATACCGTTTTCCATGAGCTTTCTTCTTGCGGGAGGATAGACAGGATTTCCGAGTTCCTCGGAGGATGTTGCCGCAGACGCTATCTCAAAACTGTTTTCCATACGGTGATTTTTTACTATATTTTTCATTATGAACTCTGCCATAGGACTCCTGCATATATTTCCATGACAGACAAAAAGTATTTTTATCATAAAACCGACCTTTCTTTGTTTAAGCAAAAATTACAAGTATTATACTTGTTACCAGAATTATTATACCTATAATAAATTCCGCCAATCCTACACGCTTAGCATAGCTTTCATCTTTAAGCCCTGCTTTCATATCGGCATCAAAGCCGTTTATAAGACTGTATTTTTTACGAAAGTAAATAAAATATCCGAAAAGGGTAAACGCAGTTCCGAGAACAGCAGAAATTATTTTCAGAAATATCATTTTTTCAGTTCCTCAATTCTTGTACGTTCAAGTCTATATTAATGTTAAGAAAAGCCTTCTCACACGGAAAATGTGCAAGAAGGCTTTGATCAGCTTACAGCGTGACGGTAATGCTTTACATAAAGATAGAAGAAAAGCGCTGATATAACAGCAAGCGCGCCTGCCCATATATAGAAGCTGTAAAACAGACCGCTGAAATAGTTTACAAACAGATTATAGCTTGAAGCATCGGTAAAGTTTATCTTTTTTATCTTGCCCGACAATAATACTATTGTAGGAAGCAATAAAACAGCCAAAGCTGAACCTGCGGATGCATAGAACATATATCTGCATCGGCGGTGCTTATACTCAGTGGTGAAGAAGATTATTGCCGTTATTATAAGCGCAGCAGCGGCTAAAGAGAAGGTAATTACATTAAGTGTATCTCTCAATTTATATACATAGTTTCCGAATATAGAAAAGAACGGTATTGAAATATGGTTTACATATATATCGGCTGCCTTGTTTACAAAGTAGTTGATATTAGTCTGCATATCATTGTTTACATTTATATTCTTTTCTGCGGTATATTCCTGTACTGCAAGATGGAGGTGCTGCTTGAAGTGATTTGTATCGACAAGCGTATTGTCGCCCGAATAGAAAGCTGATATATAATCCTCTACAGCCTCCTGCATATCGTAGCTTTTTACAAATTCATCGGCAAATTTCTTTTCAAATCCGCTTGCATCGCAAAGGTCTTCCATACGGCTTCTAAGATCTGAGCTTACCGAAGAATAATATCCGTTTGAGCGCATTACGCTGAACATATATTCCTTGGAAAATACCGTAGAGTACAGCACGATGCATACGGACAGCAGGAAGATAATAAAAGCAAGGAAAAATGACAGTACAGAGTAGGCAAACGGCTTTACCTTTGACTTGCGTCTGCGGTGCTTATGTCTGTGATGATGCTCGCCGTTATTTTCAGGCTCGGTATTTTGCTCCTGTACAGTTTCAAATTCCTGCTGTTCATTTTCTGTTTCTGACATTCAAGACCCTCCAATCAACTTTTTTTGTCTATGACGGGACCTGAAACGGGTTTAGCATAAACAAAAAATCTGTTCGGAGTAAGTCCCAGTTCATCAAAAGGATAGCATGTATAAAGTATAAGGTTTTCGTGATCAGCGCTGAGGTCGTAAGCAGAACGGTCGTTTTTATCCTTTATCTGCGTATCGGTTATTTCATACCTGTAATTGCCGTAGTTGGTCCTTATTTTTATTATCTGACCCTTTTTGGCATATTTCAAGCCGTTGAAATAGGTATTGTTATGTCCTGCGACAAGGATAGTTTTTCCGTATCCGGGAATAGAGCTTCCGTAATATACTCCGACACCGTTCCTGAGAGCCATGCTGCTGTCGCCGAAAAAGAGCTTTGCATTCACCTGACAGTCCTCTATTATCAGCTCACCAAACTGATTGTCATAGGATGGGTAGGTAAAGCTTGATATGCTTACAGTTTCCTTTTTCTCGGCTGAAGGAGCGGAAGGCGAAGAAGGCGATCCGGAAGCTTCTGTTTCCGAAGGCTCATCAACGGGAACGAAAATATTCACATAATTTTCAGACATATCTTTTCCGCTGTCAGAAAAAAACATCTTGATAGTAGGCATATATGAGCCAACGGATGCAATTGCCACAACGGTACATATTATATAGATTATTACACAAAAAACTATGGGAAGAATAACGAGATCCTTCCCATATAAAGAATTTTTGTGTGAGTGATGCTTTTTACGCATTTTCAGACTCAACCTTTTTCTTTGTTTTGATGAGATAAACGCCTGCTGCTGAAACGAGGAGTATGCCAACGCCTGCAACTGTCATAACACCTGACATATTAAGACCAAAGCCTGTGTCTATGATAGGATTAGGATCGATGATATCTCCGCCTGAACCGCCGGGAGTCTTGCTGTTGAGCTTTGTGTTGAAGAGTACCTTGTCGCTTTTGTCTACGATAGATACTTCCATCTCAGACTTGTTGTAAGCGATGGTAAGGTCAATAACATCAACAGTTTTCTGGCACAAAGAGAAGAACTGATCTACCTGTGCGTCAGTAAGCTCTTTGTAGTTTGCAGCGCCTGTGCTTGTGAGATAATTCTTTGTTTCTTCGATTCCTTTTATTATCTCATCAGCTTCTTCATCTGTAAGTTCAACCGTATTCAGATAGTTTTCAGTCTGATTGATATAGCTTACAGGCAAGGATTTCTCAACGCCCTGCATAGTAACAGTTGTGTGAAGCTCATCAAGGATCTTCTGTTCAGCGCTGTTTATGCCTGCTGCGGAAGCTGTTACGGAAGCACCGACAGCTACAGCTGCTGAAAGCGCACATACAGAAAGAACTTTAAGAAACTTTTTCATATACATTTCCTTTCTGAAAAAATAATATAAGAAATCATCATCTGAATTCTTATTTATGACCATTATACTACCAATAACACTATTTGTCAATAATATTAAGTATGCCATCCAGGGCAACAGCATTTACTTTAAAGGCTCAAAAAGTATCTTCAAAAAGAAATCCGGATTGAGAGCAGCCATAAACATAATTCGTTTCTTGCTTAACCT
>ONVG01000164.1 GCA_900321195.1 uncultured Eubacteriales bacterium | reverse complement strand
CTCATAATGCCCTTTGCAAAACAGACAGAGTATTTATGACGGTAGAAAAATTTTCGCTGATGCATTCACACAGAGAAAACGGTAAACTTATATATACAGAGATAGGCGTAATTGAAGCGGGAGGATAAAATTATGTCAGTATATTGCTTTTACGGCTGGCAGACAGCTTTGATACAGGATAAAAACGGTCTTACTCCAAGAGATTATTATGATATACTTTCGGATATCTGGTGTAAAGAAACATGCGCTCCAAGATTAAGGGAAAAATGGAGCAGTGACAATAAAACTCTCGGTCAATGCTCTGTAACGGCTTTTCTTATGCAGGATATTTTCGGCGGAGTAGTTTACGGGATACTGCGTCCCGGCGGAAACTATCATTGCTTTAATAAAATAGGTGATTGTGTGTTTGACCTTACAAGTGAGCAGTTCGGTGATGAAGTCCTTGATTATTCCGACTGCCGTGAGCAGTTCAGAGAAATACATTTTGCAAAAGAGGAAAAAAGACAGAGGTATGAACTGCTGAAATCAAAAATGCTTAAAAGTCAAATGTAAAATTTTTTATATTTATTCTCTATTCTTTATTAAGGGAGTTGTGTAAATAATGTCGATATCAAGAAATGATGCTAAAAGAGGTTGTTTGGCAGGCGGCGCAATAGGTGACGCTCTTGGATATTAGGTTCTGAAAACGGTATATTGTATGATATTGAAAGGGCATATTTCGACTGGCTGATTACACAATATTATTCCTTTGATGAAGTAAAAGAAATAGGAGTATACAATTCGTGGCTTAGAGATGTCTTCAAGCTTTACAGTTGCAGAGCGCCGGGAATTACCTGTCTTTCAGCTCTGAAGGAAAGGCTCAGAAAAAATGAAAAAACAGACAGCTTTATTTCATCAAAGATAAATGAAAGTAAAGGCTGCGGCGGTATAATGCGTGTTGCGCCGATAGGACTTTTATCTAAAGATAAGGCGGAGAGTCTTTGCTCTCAAAATAATCTGCGTAAAGAAATAAACTCTGATGATAAAGAAACCGGCAGTCTGGAGTATGTTGATATGCTCGCTGCGGAGGCTTCTGCGATAACACACAGTCATCCGCTCGGATATATGTCTTCTGCTGTATTTGCTCACATAATATACCGTATAGTAAATAATGTATCGGATCTGTCTTTAAAGCAGATAATAATTGAAGCAAGGGACACCGCCGCAAAGCTGTTTGCAGGCGATATGTATCTTAAAGAGCTGACAGATATAATAGACCTTGCATTAGAGCTGTCTGAAAACAATGATAAAGACCTTGATAATATCCACCGTTTGGGAGAAGGCTGGGTAGCAGAGGAAACACTTGTAATAGCTTTGTACTGTTCACTTCGCTATCAGAATGATTTTTCGTCGGGTATTATAGCATCCGTAAATCATAAAGGTGACAGTGACTCTACAGGCGCAGTAACAGGAAATATACTCGGTGCGATTTGCGGATATGATGCTATAGAGCAAAAGTGGAAAAACGATCTGGAGCTTCTTGGTGTTATATTAAGGGTCGCAGATGAAATTAGTGATTAGTGATAAGTGTATAATACCCCGTCAGGATAATTCTGACGGGGTAATTTTGAGCTATTCTTTAGTATTGCTGATGACTTTTTTTTGCCATGAGCTTTTGCCGCATTCCGGACATTTCATATAGCGAGTTCTTCCCATGTGCATTGCAAAACTCAGGCTTTTGTAAGTCGGGATATATCTGTGTCCGCATTTTGCGCATTCATAGTAGCCTGCGACCTGTTCTATCCTGAGTGCGAATAACATACATATAATAAACTGTACCATTCCTATGCCTGTCAGGATAAAGAAAAGCCAGGGTTCTTCATGTACTTTCGCAAAGTATATGCCGACTCCTATCATTGCAAAAAAGAATAGTGAAGATATCATTGCTAAGACTGTTTCCATCGATAACAGTCTTTTGTCGGCTTCTTCTTTTTCTTTTATCATTTCTATCAGATTTTTTTCAAGATTTTCATTGTAGTTTTTCATAGATGTTACCTCCCCGCATAACAGATCGTTTACCGTGATATCGAGCAGTCCGCACAGTTCAAGCATTATCGAAGCATCAGGCAAAGATTTTCCTGTTTCCCATTTTGACACTGCTCGGTCGGTTATGCCCAACTTTTCGGCAAGCTGCATCTGAGTCAACTTTTTTTCTTTTCGTTTTTCAGAGATGAATTTTCCGATTTTTATCTGATCCATGTCCTGACCTCCTTTCAGCTTTTATTATAGCAGCTTTATATTCAAAAAAACACACACCAACAGTTGAACGGGGAGAACTCAACCGCCGGTGGAGTGCCTCCACTCTCAAATAATCCACGTAAGGAAATAAAATTTCAAGTTAATATTCCCTGCAAAGATCATAAAGGGACCGGCAGCTTGCCGGTGGAGTGCCTCCACTCTCGAATAATCCTTTCAATTCCACTTTCCACTTTCCAAATTTTATAATAAACGCCTGTGCGAAAAATTACAGTGTACAAAAACGTACACTGTAATTTTTGACAATTGATTTTTGAAGTTTGTGCTTCGGGTGAAATAATATTATTATTTATTGAGGTTTATGGAGCGGATAGTTTTTCTTACGCTGAGAACACTTCCGGGATTGACACTGAGTTCATCAATGCCCATTTTGAGGAACGTTTCTGTAAGGGATGTGTCAGCTCCTAATTCACCGCATATTCCTACCCAGCAATCATGCTTGTGAGCAGCCGTTACAGTCATTTCTATCATTTTGAGGACTGCCGGATGATGTGAGTCATAGAACGGGTCAAGACGCGGGTTCTGACGGTCTATAGCCAGTGTGTACTGGGTAAGGTCGTTTGTTCCGATAGAGAAGAAGTCTACCTCAGCAGCAAGCTGTTCGGCTATCATTACAGCGGCAGGTGTTTCTATCATGATGCCTATTTCTACGTCACCGACATTAACGCCCTCAGCTGTAAGCTCCTTGCGGCATTCTTCAAGTACTTCCTTTGCATCGATAACTTCACGGACGGAAATTATCATCGGGAACATTATGCTTACATTTCCGAAAGCGGAAGCACGGAGCAATGCTCTTAACTGAGCTTTGAATATCTCTCTGCGTGTAAGACAGATACGTATAGCGCGGTAGCCCAATGCAGGATTTTCTTCCTTTGGAAGCTCAAAGTAGTCTGCCTGCTTGTCGGCGCCTATGTCAAGGGTACGGATGATGACTTTTTTTCCGCCCATCATTTCTGCAACACGCTTGTAGATAGCGAACTGCTCATCTTCGGTGGGGAAGGTCTCGGAATGGAGATATATGAACTCTGAGCGGAAAAGTCCTATTCCGCCGGCGTCATTCTGGAGCACCATTCCTACATCGGAAACATTGCCGATATTTGCATAAAGCTTTATCTCGGTACCGTCTATGGTGATGTTGGGTTTGTTTTTAAGCTCCTGAAGCAAAGCTCTCTGCTGTACATCCTGTATGCGCTTTTTGTCAAGAGTCTGGAGCAGGTCATTGTTAGGCTCAATATAGATGCATCCGTTGTAGCCGTCAATAATAGCAAGCTTGCCGTCCCAGTCCTCGCTTATCTCTGTGCCGATAAGCGCAGGGATATTCATATTTCTTGCAAGTATGGCTGTATGGCTGTTGGTACTGCCAAGATGTGTAACAAAGCCTAAAAGCTTGCTCTTGTCGAGCTGGACTGTCTCGGACGGTGCAAGATCTTCGGCAACTATGATGAAAGGCTCGTCGCTTTCTTCAAAGCCCTTATCATTGCCTG
>ONVG01000060.1 GCA_900321195.1 uncultured Eubacteriales bacterium | reverse complement strand
ACTTGAGGGTATAAACACCGCTACAGAGGGCGAGATACTGATAAACGGCAAGCCTGTCACAGGCACAGGTCCCGACAGAGGAGTTGTGTTCCAGCACTATTCACTGTTCCCGTGGATGACCGCAAGAAGGAATGTTGCTTTCGGTATAAAGCAGGTCAATAAAACAGCAAGCAGAGCCGAGCGCTATCAGCTTGCGGATGAATTTCTTGATAAGGTCGGACTGGAGCAGTTCAAAAATAAATATCCGTCTCAGCTTTCCGGCGGAATGCAGCAGCGTGTTGCAATAGCAAGAGCGCTTGCAATGGATACGGATATACTGCTTATGGATGAGCCTTTCGGCGCAATAGATGCCAAAAACAGGACAATATTACAGGAGCTGCTGCTTGAATTATGGGAAAATGCCACTCCGAGAAAAACGGTCGTATTCGTCACCCATGATATTGACGAGGCAATTCTTCTGTCCGACAAGATAGTAATGATGACGGCTAATCCCGGACGTGTCTACCGTGAAATAAAAGTGCCGTTTGAACGTCCGAGAAACCGCAGCGAGCTTGTGCAGACAGGCGAATACACTAAATTCAGAAATGAGCTTCTGTCATTGTTCTACAGCGACATTGTAAGCAGGATAGGCGGCGAGGAGGTCGTTCTTTGATGAATATACAAACAAAGGCTATTGCCGCACCGGCAATATACAGTGAAGAAATAAAAGAACCATCAAAAATAAAAACAGAATTTTTCCGCAGATATTTCAGAGTTGTTCATGTGCTGTTTGCTGTGCTGATGCTGATACAGCTTTTGCCCGATCAGCTTGCCACAGAAACATACGCTTCCTATGCAATATGGTTTGCAGTCGGAGTTGAGGTGCTTACGCTGATTGCTTCGGCATTGATCAAAAAGCCTGCAGCACTGAATCTCTTTGTAGATATTGTTGCATTTATTTACGGGCTTCTGATCGCATGGACGCTTGCTACGGCAAAATTCAATATCCTGAAAGCGGCGTTGTTTCCCCCTCCGGGAAAGGTTTTCTGGCAGTTTACAGGCGATTTTGACAAGATACTTACCAATATTCAAAGCTCAGTCGGGATAATACTTCAGGGCTATCTTCTGGCTATAGCTGTTGCAATACCTCTTGGCCTGTTTTTAGGCTGGAGCGCAAGGCTCGGCAGCGCAGCTACATACATATCAAAATTCCTGGGTGCGATACCGCCTATTGTATACATACCCTACGGAATAGCGCTTCTGCCGACCTTCCGGAGTGTATCGGTATTCGTTATTTTTCTTGCGACCTTCTGGCCGGTTCTTGGCGGTACAATGAGCGGCGTTATGAATGTAGATAAGAAAACCATAGATTCCGCAAAGGTGCTTAATGTCGGAAAATTCACCATGCTGTTTTCGGTCATTCTTCCGGCTTCTTTGCAGAATATTTTTATCGGCTGCAATCAGGGACTGACAGTTTCCTTTGTTCTGCTTACTTCCGCCGAAATGATCGGCGCACAAAGCGGTCTTGGATATTACATAAAGAATTATTCCGATTTCGGTGATTATACAAGAACTATAGTCGGTCTTATCGTTGTAGGTATCGTGATAGTTGCGATATCGTTCCTGTTCAACAGGATACAGAAATTCCTGCTTCGCTGGAAGCAGTGACGGAGGGACAGAAATGAAAGAAATAATCTGGCACGGCAGAGGGGGACAGGGAGCCTTCACCGCCGCAAGAATATTGGGAGAAGCATATTCCCTCAGTGAAAATACCTTTGTTCTTGCTTTTCCGTCCTTTGGTCCGGAGCGCAGAGGCGCGCCGATCAGAGCCTTTACAAAGCTTGATGAAAAGCCGATCGGCAACCGCAGCGAAATAACAAAGGCTGATTACAGCATTTTTCTTGACGATACGCTTTTCAGTGAGCAGGCATTTGACGAACTCAAGCCTGACGGAAAGATAATTCTCAATACAAAAAAGAAAATTGATGACGAGAGAGTTGTCACGATCGACGGCGACAGTATCGCGGAAAAATATCTTGGTCTGCCGATCACGAATACGATACTTTTAGGCGCGCTTGCGGCTGTTTCAGGCTATGTACCCCTTGATAATATCATTGAAGCGGTCAGACGGACAATGCCGCCGAGACTTCATGAAAAAAATATAGCCGCCGTAAGGGCAGCATATGAGGAGGCAGGAAAATGAAGCCATATCTCAGAGAAAAAATACCGTCAGGCTTTGATGAAATACCTGATACCACCTCATATGAGGCAGGCTATTTAGTGACAAAAAATGCAGGCTGGCGGAATGTCAGACCTGTAATAGACACTGCAAAATGTGTCGGCTGTCTTAATTGTTATCTTTACTGTCCGGACGGAGTTATTTCCAAAAAGGACGGCAAGGTTCAGATAGATTATGATTTCTGCAAGGGCTGCGGGATCTGTAAAAAGATCTGCCGCATCGGTGCAATAAGAATGGAGGCGGAAAAATAATGGCAAGACAGTTTTTATCAGGAAATGAAGCCTTTGCCTATGGTGTGCGTCTTGCAAGACCTCAGGTGATATCCGCCTATCCGATAACTCCGCAGACGATAGTTGTTGAAAAGCTGTCCGAGTTTGTTGAGGACGGCAGTTTAAAGTCAGAATTTATCCATGTGGAAAGCGAACATTCTGCTCTTTCATGCGCAATGGGAGCATCCTCAGTCGGTGCAAGGGCATTTACGGCTACTTCATCACAGGGGCTATTATATATGGCAGAATGTCTGCCGTATGCCGCAGGAGGAAGGTTTCCTATAGTTATGATGAATGCAAACCGTTCAACGGCTCTGCCGTGGAATATATACGGCGACCAGAGGGATTCCCTTTCCCAGCTTGACAGCGGATGGATACAAGCCTATGCGGAAAATGCTCAGGAGGCGCTTGACCTTGCTCTGATGAGCTTTTACATAGCTGAGCATAAGCGGGTCAGCACACCGTTTATGGCAAATCTTGACGGCTTTGTTCTCACTCATACTTATGAAGTAGTTGATGTTCCGACAGCACAGCAGGCAGATGAATTTCTGCCTCCGTTTGAAACTGAAAACAAGATGTCGCTTACAAAGCCGAAAAACCTCGGCTTTTCCGCAGGACCCGATACGAATACATTTTTCAAGTACAAAGAGCATACGGGGCTTCTGAATGTAAAGGAAACTGTGACCGAAGCAGAAAGCAGATTTGAAAGCATTTTCGGCAGGCATTATTCAGGTCTTACCGAAAGCTATAGAACAGATGATGCGGACTATATACTTATCACTCTCGGCAGTATTTCCGGTCTTGTCCGTGAGATAGTGGACAGTCTCAGAGACATGGGAGAAAGGGTCGGCTTACTCAGAATAAGATATATGCGCCCATTCCCGAATGAGGAGATAGCTGATGCTGTAAAAAATGCAAAGGCTGTAGGTGTTCTCGAAAAGGATATTTCCTTCGGAAACGAGGGTACAGTCTATACGAATGTCAATTCTGCTCTTCAAAAAGCAGGTATAAGCATACCGACATCAGATTATATCGGCGGTCTTGGAGGAAGGAATATCTCTCCCGGTGAGATCGAAAACATATTTGAAGAACTGAAACAGGAAAAATCAGCCGTTAAGTTTCTGGGAATTGAGGTGAGATAAATGGCGCTTACTGCAAAAACACTTGATGAAACTGAATATTTCTACGGTCATAAAGCCTGTGCAGGCTGCGGCGGAAGTCTTGCCGTAAGGATCGCATTAAAGGTCTTAGGCGAAAATGCAATAGCTGTTTTGCCGGCAGGCTGTATGTCCGCGGTAGGCTTCAATTTTCCGCAGCTCTGCTTCGGAAATAATGCGATAATCTCCACCTTTGCCGGAACAGCGTCTATGCTGACCGGGGTACAGGCAGGACTGAAAGCACAGGGAATAACGGATTTTCATGCGGTAGGCTTTGCCGGCGACGGCGGTACGGCAGATATAGGCTTGCAGGCTCTTTCCGGAGCGATAGACAGAAATGACGATATACTTTATATCTGCTACGACAATGAAGCCTATATGAATACAGGCATACAGAAAAGCTCGCTGACGCCATTCGGAGCAAAAACGACTACAACACCGGCAGGAAAAAACATACACGGCAATCTCAGACAGAAAAAGAATATGTTTGAGATAGCAGCCGCTCACGATATTCCTTATGCGGCAACCGCAAGCGTGGGTTATCTTAATGACTTCATACGAAAGGTAGAAAAAGCCAAAAGCATTAAGGGCACGAAATATATCCATATACTTGCCCCCTGTCCCACTGGCTGGGGAGTAAAGACAGATGAAACGGTCGGAATAGCCAAGGAGGTAGTTGACTGCGGCTTATGGTATCTTGCCGAATATGAAAACGGCAGCTTTACACTAAACCACGAGCCGAAGGAATTTTCGGACGTTTCGGAATATCTCAGAAAGCAGAGCCGTTTCAGACATCTGACAGATGAGGATATAGAGATAATTAAACAGTCCCGTGATAAGAAATGGGAATTTATACATAAGAATTTCAAAAAGGAGAAATAACAATGAGCAGAGATATAAACAATAAATTCTGGGACGAGGAGCTTGAGACCCTCCCCCGTGAGGAACTTGAAAAAAGACAGCTTGCAGATCTTCAGGAGATCGTTAAATTCGCTTACGATAATGCGCCCTATTACAAGCGTTCCTTTGATGAAGCAGGAGTAAAGCCGGAGGATATCAAGACACTCAAGGATATTCGGAAATTTCCATTTATCAATAAGACTACGCAAAGAGATACTCAGGGAGTGGGTTCATTCCTCGGTGAGCTTGCAGCAGTACCGGAGGAGGATGTTGTATTCATTTCTACATCATCAGGCTCGACCGGTGTGCCGACCATGAGACAAAAAAACAAAAAGGATTTTGATGAATTTCAGGATACAGAAAGCCGCTGGTTCTGGCAGATCGGTATGCGTCCGAATGACAGATATGTTCATGCGCTGAATTTCTCACTGTATGTAGGCGGTCCTGATGTGATCGGCGCTCAGAACCTCGGCGCACTGTGCATATGGGGAGGTACTCTTCCGAGTGAAAGACTGCTGTTTGTCCTAAAGACCTATCAGCCGACCGTTATCTGGACATCTCCGTCATATGCATGGCAGCTCGGCGAAAAGGCACTGAAAAGCGGTATAGATCCCAAAAAAGACCTTAATATCAAGAAGATCATTGTAGCCGGTGAGCTTGGCGGTTCTATCGAAGCCACAAGAAAAGCTATTGAAGATATCTGGGGAGCGGAGGTTTACGACTTCTACGGACTGTCCGATATATTCGGAGCCTGCGCCGCAATGTGCGAAGCCAAGGACGGACTTCATATCGCAGAAAACCATATTCTTGTTGAAACTGTTGATATCCACACCGGAGAGGTGCTTGAACCCGGTCAGGTAGGCGAGCTGGTATTTACTACTCTGAGAAAACACGCGCGTCCGCTTATCCGTTTCCGTACAGGCGATATCGGACGCATTGATACAACAAAATGCTCATGTGGAAGAACTCACGGAAGAATACACATTCTCGGCAGAAAGGACGATATGTTTATTGTTTCGGCTGTCAATGTTTTCCCCAGCGATATTGAAGCTGTTGTCCGTGAGCATAAGGGTATCACAGGAGAATATCTTATCCGCATTTTTGAAAAGGACTTTACAAACAAGTATGCAGTTGAGATAGAAAAGTCTGCCGATAATCCGAAATCCGATGATGAGGTAGCAGCAGAGGTCACGGCAGCGCTCAAGGCTCGTATCGGCGTCAAGCCTGCAAGGGTCGTTGTCCATCCGGACGGAGGACTGGATACACGCTCCGAACACAAATCAAAAAGAGTTATTGACGAAAGAAATCTTGACTATAATATCTGATTAATATACAATTATCATGTACAGCAAAAAAGCGGTGCAAAAAACCGATGCACCGCTTATTGCTATGTTAAGGAGGATCATTATGCCGACACTTTCCAAAAGAACAGAGGGCTTTACAGATTCAGTTATCAGACGAATGACGCGCATTTCCAATCAATACGGCGCAGTAAATCTCTCTCAGGGCTTCCCTGATTTTGAACCGCCCCGTGAGCTGCTTGACAGACTTGCAGAGGTGACAAGGGAAGATTTCCACCAGTATTCTATAACCTGGGGCGCACAGAATTTCCGTGAGGCTCTTGCAGAAAAACAATCAAGGCTTATGGGCAGAACGATAGACCCGAACGGTGAGATAGTCGTTACCTGCGGCAGTACCGAAGCTATGATGGCTGCCATGATGACAGTGACAAATCCCGGCGACAAGGTCATAGTATTCTCGCCTTTCTATGAAAATTACGGGGCAGATACTATTCTTTCCGGAGCAGAACCGATCTATGTTCCGCTTTATCCGCCGGAGTTCAATTTCAGCATCGATGAATTAGAGGCGGCTTTTAAACAGAAGCCAAAGGCTCTGATACTCTGCAATCCGTCAAATCCCTGCGGAAAGGTATTTACCTATGATGAGCTTAAAATAATAGCTGATCTTGCGGAGAAATACGACGCCTTTGTTATTACGGACGAGGTATATGAGCATATAGTCTATGCGCCGTATAAGCATACATATTTTGCATCTCTTCCGGGTATGTGGGAAAGGACTATTTCCTGTTCCTCTCTTTCAAAGACTTATTCCATAACCGGCTGGCGTTTGGGATATATCATTGCTCCAAAAGAGATCATCGAAGTCGCCAAAAAGGTGCATGACTTTCTGACAGTAGGAGCAGCAGCACCATTGCAGGAAGCTGCGGTCACAGGACTTCGCTTTGGTGATGATTACTATAAAGACCTGCTGGCAAAATACACCGAAAAGCGCGATCTTTTCCTTAAAGGTCTTGACGATATCGGCATCGTTCATACCGTACCGCAGGGTGCTTATTATATTCTTCTTGATATTTCAGAATTCGGATATGAAAGCGATCTGGAATTCTGCGAAGCTCTTGCAAGGGATGTCGGAGTGGGTGCAGTTCCGGGGTCAAGCTTTTTCCGTGAGGATGTCAACCATCTGATAAGACTGCATTTTGCAAAGAAAAATGAAACACTGTATGAAGCTCTGAACAGACTAAAGGATATCAGGAAAAAAATACCATACAGAAAAACTATACTGTGATAAAATACATCTCAGGAGGTAATACAAATCTATGCTTACACTTGAAAGAGCAAAGGAACTCAATGATTCAATGGTAACGGAAGAACATCTTCGCCTTCATGCCAAAAATGTTATGTATGCCATGGGAGCAATGGCGGATCATTTCGGAGAAGACCGTGATTACTGGATGGCTGTCGGTTATCTGCACGATTATGACTATGAGAAGTATTATGACAGTAAACGAAGTTGCCGATATCTGCATTAACGGAATGAAGCCTTATGCTGATGATATCGGATTACTCGGAACAAATTCATAAAGCTGCATTTGAAAACTGTTACAACAAACCTACACAACCAAAAAACACATCACATATAGCCGTGTTCCCTGATTTAGTTTCGGGAGACACGGCTTTTTCTGTTTATGTTGGACGTCAAGTCCCGATTATTTGGATTTTGCAGATCTGCAAAATAAAAAAGGGTGTGGGGATTTCACCACCAAGCTGATTTGTACGGCATTAGGGCGTACAAAATTGCCGCTCCCGATTCGCGCCGGCAAGCTGCCGCTCCCGATTCGCGCCGGCAAGCTGCCGGACCCGATTCGCGTTGTCGCTCGCTCCGCTCCGCTCTGATACGTTATTCACAAATTTATCCACGCGAAACAAGCTATATATTCTGATAATCACGGGAAAGTTTATCCACGCGGAATAAACGTTGCATTAGGTGCGGCAAAGCCTGATAGAAAAATAAATCGGAAAGTTTTGATGTATACCCGAATGTAAAAACATTGAGCAAGCTTGCAATGGTATCGAATTTTATAAAAGCCTGATTATCTAACCTCAGATATAAAGGAAATTCTATCTGCT
>ONVG01000180.1:3337-9433 GCA_900321195.1 uncultured Eubacteriales bacterium | reverse complement strand
TCGGCCTTGGGTTCTTCCTTCTGTGAGCCGATTATCTTGTTAAGCTCTTCTATTTCCTTTTCAACATCTATTCTTGGGAAAATGATATCTCCCTTGTGTACTGTTACGGTTCTCGGAAGTACACCGAATTCGGATGTTTTTTCATAAACGGCAGTTGTCTCGTCCGCGCCTATCTGTCTCCATACCTCCGGCATAGTTGTAGGCATGAACGCCGATAAGAGTGTTGAGCATATTCTTATAGTTTCAAGAAGATTGTAAAGCACTCTTGCAAGTCTTGGCTTTTTGCTCTCATCCTTTGCAAGTATCCAGGGGGCAGTTTCGTCAATATATTTGTTTGCTCTTGAAACTACCTTGAATATCTCTGCAAGAGCATTGTTTATCTGTGTTTTATCGATAAAGCTGTCAACGATATCAGTTAGTGCAGCTGCCTGAGCTATAAGGTCATCATCAAATTCTCCGCTTTCCTGCTGCTCCGGAAGTGTGCCGCCGAAATACTTCTCAGCCATAGCGACGGTTCTTGAAACAAGGTTTCCGAGACCGTTTGCAAGGTCGGAGTTTATGCGGTTGATCATTATCTCGTTTGAGAATGAGCTGTCTGCGCCGAGAGCCATTTCTCTGAGTATGTGATATCTGATAGCGTCAGCGCCGTAACGCTCGCCGAGTATGAACGGGTCTACGACATTTCCGAGAGACTTGCTCATTTTCTGACCGTTAAAGGTTATCCAGCCGTGTACGGCAAGATGCTTGGGAAGCGGAAGCTCAAGAGCCATGAGCATAGCAGGCCATATTATCGCATGGAAACGCATGATATCCTTTGCTACCATGTGGACATCTGCCGGCCAGAATTTATCATAGTCATTATAATGTTCATTTCCGTAGCCGAGAGCGGTTATATAGTTTGAAAGAGCGTCTATCCATACATAAACAACATGCTCAGGGTCAAAGGTAACGGGTATTCCCCATTTGAAGCTTGTTCTCGAAACACAGAGGTCTTCAAGACCGGGCTTTATAAAGTTGTTTACAAGCTCGACAGCTCGTGTTTTCGGCTGTAAATAATCTGTTTCGGTAAGGAGCTTTTCTATCCTGTCTGCAAAGGGAGACATTTTAAAGAAATAAGCCTCTTCCTTTGCCTCGGTGACTTCACGTCCGCATTCGGGACATTTTCCGTCGATAAGCTGTGATTCAGTCCAGAAGCTTTCACAGGGAGTACAATATTTTCCCTTGTATTCGCCCTTGTAAATATAGCCCTTGTCATAAAGAGCCTTGAATATCTTCTGAACAGCCTCTACATGATAATCGTCTGTTGTGCGGATGTATCTGTCATAGTTTATGTTCATGAATTTCCAGAGCTTTTTGAAGATAAGGACTATATCATCAACATACTGTTTTGGTGTAACGCCAAGTTCAGCCGCTTTCTGTTCTATCTTCAGTCCATGCTCATCCGTTCCCGTAAGGAACATGACATCATAGCCCTGCATGCGTCTGTATCTTGCTATAGAATCACATGCTGTAGTGGTGTAGCAGTGACCGATATGCGGATTACCCGAAGGATAGTATATCGGTGTTGTGATGTAATATTTCTCTCCGTCATGCTTTTGCATTATCTCATTCCTCCTGTATTTTCCCTGGGCAGAGCTTTCGGGAATTCTTTTTATATCGCTGTATATTTATTATACCATTTTTTCAGCATAATTCAACTATAAAATTGGTGTGAAGCTTTAATAAAGTTAAAAGTTAAAATGTTATTTCTTGAAGAAGATAAAAAAAGTGACCGGCAGCTTGCCGGCGCCGGGATAAAATTGTTTGGACAAAACATAAAAAGCATGGTATAATATACTGACTAATGAAAAAGAGGAGGATGAGATCATGGTATGTGAAGATGTGCCGAGTATAGAATGGTTCACGAATGATAATCCCTATACGGAATGCAGCGGAAGCTTTCACTATATAGCGATACCGGACGTAAAAGTGGAAACGATAACCGTAAAAATATGGAACGGGGTATTCTGCTATGAAAAAAGCACAGATGATATAGTTTCCGAGAGAGCATTCCCTATGACTAAAAGCGGACGTGATGATATGATAGAATATATCAGGAAAGAAAGCGCATTGTATATTCACGAAGATGATGAAAATATTGAGCCGTCCAACTGATGACAGACATTATAATTTCTGTCATGGAGAAAAGCTAAGGCACAGCTTACTGTTTAATGTAAAACAGCAGGCTGTGCCTTGATTTTTATTATTCCTTTGTTTTTATCTCGATATCGGGCGTTTTGACGGAAAGAAGCCTTCCGTTATCGTCCGTATCGCATGTGATATTGCTGTCGGCGGATACAAATGTGTAAATGCCGTTTTTTTCGCCCTTTAGATTAAGTGTGCTGCCGCTTATGCTGTCAAATGCTGAAAATAAGCATCCTTCAAATGATTTTTTGTCATTGAGTCTGCATCCGCTCCTGCACAGGAGATTATCAAGAGAAAATGTACAGCTGCCGTCCGAACGGCTGAACTTTATGCCTTTGAGAGTTTTCGGAGAGCTTAGTGAAACGGATGCTGTGTTTGCGTTTACATAGCTTATATGTCCTTCGTATTCCATGCTGTTGTACACTATGCTTGCATCGCCTTCGTATGCGCAGTTTATTTGCGGCGGAGAACCTTCTGTACATCCGTGCATAAAAAATACTGCTGTACAAAGGGACAGAACAATAAGAGCTTTTTTCAAAGCATCACCACATCTTTAAAAAATATATTTCAGCTCGGATATAATATCGCTTGGCAGCATTGAACGCCTTGAATATTTCTCTGCACATTTGTCGCCTGCTCCTGCAGGGCAACGATTGCCTGACCGTTCATCTCGCTGTTGCCTGTCATGTTGACATATACACGTCCGTCAGGCAGAGCAATGAGCGTGTTTGCACCCTTCAATACGACTGTTACACCGTATTCTCCTGCAAAGTTCCTCGCTATATTATATCTGTCGTTCTGAACAGTGTTTACATCCGAGCCGATAAGCCTTGCCATTTCACCGGGGTGAGGTGTTATTATTATCGGCGCTGATGCACGCTTTAATATATTTATATTCGAGCTTATAAGATTTATTCCGTCTGCATCGATAACGAGAGGTTTATCCGAACCGCTTATCAGAAGTGCGACAAGACTTTTTATGTTATTGTTGACTCCGAGTCCGCAGCCTATGAGCGCGGCTGTTGCATTTCCTCTCAGCGCTTCATCAAGCTTTCCGTATTCGTCAATGTCAACTATGCCATCCTTATCCTGCTCAAGCGGAATAAATACAGCTTCCGGAAGTTTTTCTGCTGCTATCGTATATATAGACTTTGGCACAGCCATTTTCAGAAGTCCTATGCCTGTTCTCAGCGCAGCCATTCCCGACATTACTGCCGCACCTGACATTCCGTAAGAACCGCACAGAGCCAAAAGTGTGCCGTTTGTGCCCTTGTGCGCAGACTTTTCCTTTTGCGGCAGCGGATTTGCTGATATATATGTATCTGTTGTCATCATAATGAACGGACTGTGGCGCATGAGCCGTGAAGGTACGCCGACGCTTTTTACCAGTATCTCTCCGCAGAAATCGGCTGACGGATAGAGAACATGTGCAGGCTTTAAGGCTGTGAATGAAACTGTATAATCAGCCTTGAAGCATCCGAACGACACAGCACCCGTATCGCATACAGCGCCGCTCGGCAGGTCTACCGCTATTTTTACGGCTGTTTTATTTTCGCCGCACATTTCCATAAGGTTTGCGGACTCTGCCGAAAGCTCGCCTCTGAATCCGATGCCGTATACAGCGTCTATTATCATTTCAGCCTCTTTTATTATACCAACGCTTTCATAGTATCTTGAAGTATAATAAAGCACCTCGACATTATCCGGCAGCAGACCTAAATTCATTTTAGCAAGCGGACTTTTAACTTCCGATACTATTATGACTTTCACGCTGCAAAGCTTTGCAAGCATTCTTGCAGCAACAAATCCGTCGCCGCCGTTGTTTCCTGAGCCGCATGCTATGCATACCTTTGTCAGCTTTTTCTCGGAAATTATCTTTGATGCCAATTCGGCGACTCTTACGCCGGCTTTTTCCATAAGGCTTTCCATTTTGATGCCGCTGTTTTCCGCCGCGCTTTCAATATTTCTCATCGTTTCGCTGTTTACAACTATCATATCAGCTCACTCCATTCAAAGATGTATAAAATAAAGGCACTTTTCACATACGGAAAAGCACCTGTGATATCATTCCCCGATTTTTTTATCAGCGTCAGTTTTTTTCTCCGTATCGCCAGACTTTTTTTCTTCGTTATCCGATACCTGCTCCTGTTCTTCCATAGCAGCCTCTATTTCCTTTTTTATCTTTTCTTCCTCTTTCTTTATCAGGAGAAATTTCTTTTTGAGCGGAACGGAAAGATAAGGCTTTATCATTTCGAGCGTCCTGTCATTCGGAGTAAACAGCAGTACGGCAGGCTTGCGTCTTATTTTGTCATGTATTACCATGTAATATGTTTCGAGGTTATCGTCATTTACAGCGGCATGAAGAAGATTCGGATATTTTGATGCGTCTATGTTTTTCTTTCCTGTTTCGGGGTTTATATACTTTCCGATATCATCAATAGCTTTTACATCAAAATATGTTATATTTTTTCTTTTCGCCCTGCCCTTTATCCTTGCTATCCTGAGTTCGCCGAGTACAAAGGTATATTCATATTCGACACGGGAATTTTTAAGGATGTAATATATAAGGTATATTCCGAGTCCAAGCATTATGAGAGCTATAGGGAAGAACCATGTAAGAACAGTAAACGAAAGATAAATGCTAAGTACCATTATCACAACTATTACTACAAGTGAAAGTATAAGTGCAGATATCGTAGAGCTTGACATTTTTCTTTTGACATCCTGCTCATAGTATGCATCCATATTGTCCAGTTCCATATATTTTTCCATTTCTCTTACTCCTCTTTTATGAACTTAGGTTTATATTATACCACAAGTTTTATCAATATTCAAATATTTTTATGAAAAATATAAAACAATTAGCGGCTGACAGCTGATCGATTGACATGATCATTCAGATGTAATATTATAAGGAAGTGAAAAATGGGGTGGTTTCTTGAAAAGGCAGAAGAAAATAGCTGTAGTGAATGATTTTTCAGGCTTCGGCAGATGCTCGCTTACAGTGTCTATACCTATAATATCAGCCATGAAGATACAGTGCTGTGCCCTGCCTACGGCTGTGCTTTCAAATCATACGGGTTATCAGGATTTTTTCTTTGATGATTATACCGATAAGATGAAGGCATACTATATGAAATGGGAAAAATTAGGACTTTCATTTGACGGTATATACACGGGATTTTTAGGCTCGGTAAGACAGGTCGAGCTGATAATCGATTTTATAAAGCGCTTTGCCGATAAGGATACATCTATAGTGATAGACCCTGTTATGGGTGATAACGGAGAAAGATATGCTACGATAGACACAGAGCTTTGTCTTGAATTGAAAAAGCTGATACCGCTTTCTACTATACTGACGCCCAATCTTACGGAAGCCTGTATTCTTGCGGATGTTCCGTACAGCAGCAGAAGGTTTGAGCTTTCCGAGCTGGAATATATCGCCGCCCGTCTGAGAAATGAAGGCGCAAGGGATATAGTTATAACCGGAATAACGCATGGCGATATGATATCAGATTTCATAAGCCGTGAGGACGGACACTGTTCTCTGTACAGCCATAAATGCTCAGGTACTGCCCATGCAGGTACCGGAGATGTGTTTGCATCAATAATAGCTGCAAACAGCGTGAACGGAGTCGATTTTGAAAGCTCTGTTAAAATGGCGGCTGACTTTGTGAGCCGTGCAGTTGAGCTGAGTGACAGTATGGATATACCTTATCAGGACGGAGTTTGCTTTGAGGAGCTTCTTGGTGAGCTTTCAGTCTGAATTTTATAGTTAATATAGACATTTAACCTGAATGGGCAAGAAGTCCACCGCCTCTAAGGCGGTGGGATGAATTGCCCGTCAGCCGTAAGGCTGACTTTTCCCTTGACAACATAGATAGCTGTTGCTAAAATATAGACATAGAGGTT
>ONVG01000180.1:0-3279 GCA_900321195.1 uncultured Eubacteriales bacterium | reverse complement strand
CCATAGCCTCGGAAACTGATGCCCGTAAAATGCAATCCTTTGCAAGGTTGGGCGGATTAAAGGAAGCTCCCGCCTCTATAGGCGGTGAGTACTTCACTTACATGAAAAAACGGTATTAATCTTAATTTTGCAGAATATTAAAAAAAATATTGTAATAACAGTGCGGATTGTGTTATTATATAGATGTTCAAAAGCAAAGAAAGATTATATCCGAAAGGAAATGGGATATTTGATATGAAAAACAAAAGACCGCTTTTATATATACTTGCAGCGAGTATTTTATCCGCAGCAGTATGTGCGGGCGCTGTCAGCGTAAACGCTTATCCCGATGATGAAGTATCGGAAGAATCATATTACTATGAGGAATCGTCAGAAGAAACTTATCCGTTGCAGGAAAGTGAGGATAACGAATTTTCTCAGGAATATTCGGAAGAGATATCTTATATTCAGGAAAGCAATATATCTCAGGACTCTGAAATAGGCTATAATTACGAGGAAAGCTCTGAGTATACCGGTGAATATTCGGGTGATGAAAGCTCATCATTCAGTGAATTTTCGTTTGAGGAGTCTTTGGAATCGATTGTTGAGAGCGAGGAGGAAAGCAGCTTTCAGCCATCCGTATACTATGTTGACGGTGAACCGAGTGAGGAGAGCAGCGAGGAAAGCTCGGAAGCAGATATATCAGGATATGAATATTCTGATGACCAGACGCTTACATCCAATGACTGGGAAGTCCTTAAAAGGGAAAATGCATCCCGCCTTGAAATAAGTGTTGCTCCCGGATCCGGCAAAGACAGCGCTATCAAAAAAATAAAGGAAGAAAAAAGCACTTCAAATGATGACTGGGTATATCTGTTGTGGGGACTTATCCTTATAGGCGCAGGCGTTATCGCTATAATAATTACTGTTGTAGTAAGTGTACTGTATAAAAGCAAGACGGAAAGCAGTATTGCCGCTGCATACAGAAAACATTATCAGGATAAGCCCAAAACTGCCGACAAGCCTTTTATCGAACAGGATACTTCCGAAATAGATATAATGAGCATCAGTTCGCGCAGCAAGGAAAATAAAGATGATTATGACGATCATTACTGATATATGATATTTGGCAGAATTGCTGTCTTTGACGGCATTTATAAATATTTCAAAATCTTGAAACGGAGGAAAATGTCAGAATGAACAAACAAGAACTTTTGGAACTGCAAAAGACCGCTTGCAAGGTGCGCATGCACACGATAGAGGGAGTGTTTAATGCAAAATCGGGACATCCGGGAGGCTCTCTTTCCGCTGCCGATATTATTACTTACCTCTATTTCAAGGAGATGAATGTAGACCCCAAAAACCCGAAGGATCCTGCAAGAGACAGATTCGTTCTTTCAAAGGGTCACTGCGCTCCGGCACTTTACGGCGCACTGACTGAGAAGGGCTATTTCGGCGCAGAAGAGATAAAGGTGCTCAGACACATAGGTGCAATGCTCCAGGGTCATCCCGATATGAAGGGTACTCCCGGAGTTGACATGAGTTCCGGTTCTCTCGGACAGGGTGTATCCGCAGCGTGCGGAATGGCACTTGCAGGAAAGTACGACAATGCAGATTACAGAGTTTATGCAATGCTCGGAGACGGTGAGTGTGAGGAAGGTCAGGTATGGGAGGCTGCAATGTTTGCTTCTCACAACAAGCTTGACAACCTTTGTCTTATAGTGGATTTCAACGGTCTGCAGATCGACGGTCATGTAAATGATGTTGCAGGTCTTGAGCCGATAGACAAGAAGTTCGAGGGCTTCGGATTTGAAGTAATAAAGATAGACGGAAATGATTTTGAGCAGATAGAAACTGCATTTGAAAAGGCTAAAGCTGTTAAGGGAAAGCCCACTGTTATCATAGCAAAGACTATAAAGGGCAAGGGCGTTTCCTATATGGAAGACCAGGTAGGCTGGCACGGCAAGGCCCCTAACGCAGACGAATATAAAACGGCAATGGACGAGCTTAAGGCTCAGCTTGAAGCATTGGAGGCATAATAATGGCAGAGACAAAAAAGATAGCAACAAGAGAAAGCTTTGGTCTTGCACTTTGCGAGCTTGCAAAGGATCATCCGGAAATAGTTGTTCTTGACGCAGACCTTGCTGCTGCTACAAAGACTGATATTTTCAAGAAGGCATATCCCGACCGTTTCTTTGACTGCGGTATCGCAGAGGGCAATATGATAGGCGTTGCAGCAGGTCTTGCATCATGCGGAAAGGTTCCCTTTGCAGCTTCATTTGCAATGTTTGCAACAGGTAGAGCTTATGAGCAGATAAGAAATTCTGTAGGTTATCCGCACCTTAATGTTAAAATAGCAGGTTCACATGCAGGTATAACTGTAGGTGAGGACGGCGCAACACATCAGTGCTGCGAGGATCTTGCTCTTATGAGAACTATCCCCGGAATGGTAGTGCTCAATCCTGCCGACCACTATGAAATGACAGAGGCAGTAAAGGCTGCTTATGCTTACAACGGTCCTGTATATATCCGTCTTGGCCGTCTTGCTATAGACAGCTTTAACGACCCTGATACCTATAAGTTTGAGCTTGGCAAGGGCATACAGCTCAAGGACGGCGCTGACGTTACAGTTATAGCTACAGGTCTTGTAGTAAACGAGGCTCTTAAAGCTGTAAATGCTCTTGAGGCTAAGGGCATCAATGCTCGTCTTATAAATATGCATACCATAAAGCCTATCGATAAGGATATTATCATAAAGGCAGCAAAGGAAACAGGCAGCATAATCACTGTTGAGGAGCATAATATAATAGGCGGTCTCGGTGAGGCTGTATGTGCAGTTACAAGTGAGCTTTGTCCGGTAAAGGTAACAAGAATAGGTATAGAGGACACTTATGGTCACAGCGGTCCTGCGCTTGGTCTTCTTGCAGAGTTCGGCCTTGACGCTGCAGGTCTTGAAAAGAGAATAGCTGATATAGTTAAGAAGTAATTCTGAAGCATTTTATATCCGTTTGGATGATGATAGATAAGGAGATGTAACTGTCCGGCTTTTGCTGCGGCAGTTACGTCTTTTTGTTCTTGACATTGCGACAATGCGAATCGACACCGACATTTTGCCGGCGCGAATCGACACCGGAGGCACTCCGGCGCGTGGATAAAGTTACGGTCTGCAATCAGAGCGGAGCGCAGCGAGCGACAACGCAAATCGACTGTGGAGGCACCACCACGGAAATCAATTTTCAAAAATCATCAACAGCGAAATGGTTATTTTAACGCCTATTACAATCAATAATCATTTCAATA
>ONVG01000050.1 GCA_900321195.1 uncultured Eubacteriales bacterium | reverse complement strand
TGATACCGTCGGGAAATGATGCGGCTTTGGTGCTGGCTGACTTTATAGGCGAAGGCGATATAAACAAGTTTGTTGACATGATGAACGAAAAAGCAAAGGAGCTTGGCTGTGAAAACACTCACTTTGCAAATCCTCACGGCCTGCATGATGAAAAGCACTATACTACCGCAAGAGATATGGCTAAAATAGCAAAATACGCTATGAAGCTGCCGTATTTCATGGAGATATGCAATACGGCTACATCCGACTGTATAGGTGAGGACAGATATCTTGTAACTACAAACTCGATGATAGATCCGGTAAGAGGCGGAAATCTTTACTATAAATTCACAAAGGGCATAAAGACAGGCTCAACAGGCAATGATTCAGGCTACTGTATAGTAACGAGCGCCGAAAGAGGCGGCTATACCTATCTTTGTGTAGCATACGATGCACCGTATGAAGATATCAAACACGGCGGATTCTACGACAACGGCGCAATGATGGATTCGATAGACCTTTATGAATGGGCTTTCGGAAATCTGAGCATACAGTCTGTTATAGATAAAAACGACCTTGTAAAAGAGATAGACCTTGATTTTGCGTGGAACAAGGATAAGATACAGCTGAAGCCTTCGGGCAGCTATTCAACAATACTCCCCGATAATATCAAGAGTTCCGATTTTGAGAGAAAATACGACTTGCCGACAAGCATAGAAGCACCGGTAAAAGAAGGTCAGAGAATAGGCTCTGTAACGCTGAGTTATAAAGGCAATGAGCTTGTAACGATGGATCTTGTCGCCTCGGAAACAGTGGACAGAAGTGAGCTGCTGACAGCATTTGACGGAATAAAGAATGTAATAACTTCAAAATGGTTCGTTATATCGCTTATAACAATAATAGGTATCGTTATAATATATATAATCTCATTCAGGCTCTACAGGCGCAAGAAAAAATCACGCCGTTCCGTAAAGAAATATCGTAAGTTTTGATAAAAATATATTGAAATATCAAAAGCAATATGTTATAATCTTGGTGGCGAAAAAGTTTCTGTTCCGAAAATCGTTTTCGGAACAGCATCATGAAGTCATACAAGATGCCGGTATGGCGAAATAGGCAGACGCAAGGGACTTAAAATCCCTCGGAGTAACATCCGTACCGGTTCAAGTCCGGTTACCGGCAGAAAAGCCCCGTTACTGAGGTGACGGGGCTTAAATAATAAAGATGTCTTTTTGGGCGTTTCTGTATTATTCTTTATTCTTTTTTATTTATTATTTAAAATTATCGCCCGGCAACAGCTTGACGTCAGCGAATAAAGTCAGTATTTTTCAGGAGCAGGAAACCTGCTCCCTTTTTTATGCAAAAGCTCCCAAACAAAACGGACACAGCCGTTTAAAGCTGTGTCCGTAATTTATTTAATAACCGTTATTATTTAACCTTCCAAAGCTCTGTAGCATACTGGAGGATAGTACGGTCAGATGAGAACTGACCGGAATGTGCTGTGTTCATGAGGCACTTCCAAGCAAATCCGCGTCTGTCTTTATAGTCGTTGTTAACTCTGATCTTAGTTTCAATGTACTCAGGAAGATCTCTGAGAATGAAGTAATGATCAGCCGGATGCCACGGTGCGCCCTTGAGGAGTGAATCGTGAAGCTCTGCAAATGAGCCTTCGCCTGTCTTGCCGCCGTCGCTGAAACGACCGTCGATAAGAGTATCGATAACTCTCTTCATCTCATCATTGGACTCATAGAGCTTCTTAGGATCATAATTCTTCTTGAGCTCGTTGATCTCTTCAACTCTTGCGCCAAAGATGTACTCGTTCTCGACACCTGCATTCTCAGCTATCTCGATGTTAGCGCCGTCCCATGTACCGATAGTAACAGCACCGTTTATCATAAACTTCATGTTACTTGTACCTGAAGCCTCTGTGCCGGCAGTTGAGATCTGCTCATGTATATCAGCAGCAGGAATTATCTTCTCAGCATAGGATACGTTGTAGTTTGAAACGAATACTACCTTCATCTTGTTGTTTACATCAGGATCGTTGTTTACAAGGTTAGCGATCTCATTGATGTACTTGATGATAGCCTTAGCTCTTCTATAGCCCGGAGCAGCCTTAGCACCGAATATGAATGCTGTAGGTGTGAAGTTGGGGAGCTTGCCCTCTTTAAGACGGAAGTATATAGCCATGATAGAGAAAGCATTCATAAGCTGTCTCTTATACTCATGGAGACGCTTTACCTGAATATCAAACATGAAGTCAGGATCAATGTAAACATGGTCATGCTTCTGGATGAACTCAGAGAGCTGCTTTTTCTTGAGATACTTGATGCCGTTGAACTTGTCGATCTGCTCGTTGCCGATCTTTTTTTCAAGTCTCTTGAGGTCGTCAAGGTTGCGTACCCACTTTTTGCCGATAAGGTCTGTGATGAACTCTGAAAGCTCAGGGTTGCAAAGACCGAGCCAGCGGCGCTGTGTAACACCGTTTGTCTTGTTCTGGAAACGCTCAGGATAAAGCTCATACCACTCTTTGAGTGTATCGTCTTTAAGTATCTGAGTATGGATAGCAGCAACGCCGTTTACATAGCTTGATGCATATGTAGCCATACGAGCCATGTGTACAACACCGTTGTCGATTATTCTCATGTTGTCGAGCTTAGTCTTTGGTGCTTCGCCCTTCTTGGCAGCCTTCTTAGCTTCCTCTGTGGGTTCTGCATAGCCCTTAGCTGTAAGCTCACCAACGAGCTTGTCGTTGATTCTTACGATGATGTTGTAAACATTCGGGATAATGCTTGTCATGAGGTCTATGCTCCATTTTTCAAGAGCTTCCTGCATTACAGTGTGGTTTCTGAGAAGTGTGAGAAATCTGTGCCGTGTCTTGCCTTATATCTCTTGAGTATATCCTGGAGAGATGCAGATGAGAAGAAGTACTGCTGCTTGAGTCTGAGTACCTTTCCTTCGTAGCTGTTGTCGTTAGGATAGAGAACCTTTGAGATATTCTCAGCAGCATTCTTTTCCTTAACAGCAGCCTCATAATTACATGAGTTGAACTCAAGGAAGTTGAAGTCGTTGATAGCCTCAGCCTGCCACAGACGGAGAGTATTGATATTGTCTGTGCCGTAGCCTATAACAGCCATATCATAAGGAACAGCCTTTACCTTCTGGTCAGCAAACTCAACTATAACTGTATCCTCGTTTCTTCTTATGCACCACGGATCGCCGAAGCTCTGCCAGTCGTCAGCAACCTCTACCTGCTCACCGTTGATTATCTGCTGCTTGAACAGACCGTACTTATAACGGATGCCGTATCCATCGAGAGGAACATCATGAGTAGCTGCGGAATCAAGGAAACATGCAGCAAGACGGCCAAGACCACCGTTACCGAGAGCAGCATCGTCTATCTCCTCAAATACGTTGATATCGATATCCTTAGCAGCAAGAAGCTTCTTAGTCTGATCAAGAATGCCCATTGCATAAAGGTTGTTGTACATCATACGACCCATAAGGAATTCTGCCGAGAGATAGTATGCGCGGCGGTGATTTGCATGGTTCTGCTTGCTTTCAGCCCATCTCTGAGCTATTTCGCCCATCATAGCCTTACCGAGAGCCTCATGCAGCTCAGCAGGTGAAAGCTCCTTGATATCCTTACAATACTCATTTTTAGCGGTGAGTATAAGGTTGTCCATAATGGCATTTTTCTTCATCTTTTTGTCATCCTCCAGCCTTCTGTAAATTTTTGACAAGTTATAAAGCTTCTGAGAAATTCTTGGAGTCAAAGCTCCTGCCTTCATTCTCCATGTCCAGTTTTTGCCGAGAGTGGACGGCTCGTTCATTCTTGCTTCTCCGCCGAGACCAAGAATATCCTGCATCTGCACTATAGCGTAATCACTGACACTTGCATAAGCTGTACGTATGAATCCCCAGTTATAGCCTTCAGTCTTGTCAAGAGCGCAATAGCCCTTTGCAAAATCGAAGTCTGATTTAGAGATAGTTTTCAGCCAGCTCATTATAGTATCGTTGTCGTGAGTACCGGTATAGCAAACGCTGTTGCTTGTATAGTTATGCGGCAGATAGTCATTATTTGCACGTGAATCGAATGCAAACTCGAGTATCTTCATGCCGGGATAGCCTGACTCCTGGAGAAGCTTTTTAACGCCGGGAGTCATAAGACCGAGATCCTCTGCGATGATCGGAACATCACCAAGACGCTCCTTCATCTTATTGAAGAACTTCATCTTAGGACCGTCTATCCACTCGCCATTGATAGCATTTTCTGAACCGTATGGGATAGCATAGAACTGGTCGAAAGCTCTGAAATGGTCGATCCTTGTAACGTCGAACATTCTTGCAGCGCCCTCAACACGTCTTATCCACCAGTCAAAACCGGTTTCCTCAAGGTATATCCAGTCATAGAGAGGATTGCCCCAGAACTGACCTGTTTCGGAGAAATAATCAGGCGGACAGCCTGCTACGCATACAGGCTTTCTTTCGTCGTCCAGCCAGAACACCTCAGGATTAGCCCAGGTATCTGCGCTGTCCATAGCAACGTATATAGGCATATCGCCGAAAAGCTTGATGCCGTTATCGTTTGCATACTTTTTAAGTTCACCCCACTGCTTGTAGAAGATGAACTGAACGAACTTCCAGAACATTACATCCTCATAGAGATAGTTAAGATAATGTCTGATAGTATCGGGATTTCTGTATTTTATAAGGTGGTCGGGCCACTCAGGCCACGGCTTCTCGTCAAACAGCTTCTTTACAGACATGTAAAGAGCGTAATCGGTGAGCCATCTGTCCTCGTCCCTCATAAAGTCCCAGTATTCCTGCTGATCCATAGATTTGAAGTTCTCATAAGCCTGTCTGAGCACCTTAAATCTTTCGTTATAGATCTTTTCATAGTCGATATACTGCGAATTTGAACCCCAGTCGATCTTTTTAAGATCTTCTTTGATAAGGAGTCCCTGATCACAAAGCATATCAAGATCGATCATGTAGGGATTACCTGCATAAGTCGAGAAAGACTGATAAGGTGAATCTCCATAGCTTGTGGGACCTACCGGAAGAAGCTGCCAGTACTTCTGACCTGAAATTTTCAGGAAGTCAACGAAGTCATAAGCTTCCTTTCCCAGCGTACCTATGCCATAGGGCGATGGGAGCGCTGTAATGGGCATCAATATGCCCGCACTTCTTGCCATTTTTAAATCATCTCCTGTCTGAAATATTAGAGGCTGACCTGTACTTCTATAAGTACAGACATTTATACTTATAAAGCATTATCATTCACTAAACATTTTAACATAATCTTTTTGCATAATCAATAGTTTTGCACAAAATTCTACATTGAATTTATTTATTCTAATTCAATATTGATAACAAGGTGAATTTTGCACAACAGGATATGATAAAAACAACAAATATATTTTAAAAAATAAAGAATAATACACAAAAGCGGAAATTCTCTATTTTTTGATATTTTTTATGTATTCAAAGGCGATATCAAGCGCAGCGGCGGCAGCTTTTTTACGTATCATTTCCCTTTCATTTTCCGCGCCCTCCGAAAAATGAAATTCATAGGACTTATTGTAATTTTCCGCGCTTATACCGACATATACTAAACCGACAGGCTTTTCTTCACTGAATCCGCCCGGTCCCGCTATTCCTGTGGTAGATACGGCGATATCGGCGCCGGATATCCTGCGGACACCCTCAGCCATTTCTTCGGCTGTTTTAAAGCTGTATTCAGTGTATTCTTCAAGAGTTTTTTCAGACACGCCAAGCACTTCATGCTTTATTCTGTTTGAGTAAGAGCATATACCGCACTCAAACACAGCGGAAGAGCCTGAAACACTTGTTATAAGCTCCGATATCATTCCGCCTGTCAGACTTTCGGCAGAGGCTATTTTCAGCTTTTTTTCTGTAAGCTCGTGTACGAGAAGCGCAGACAGCTCATAAATTTTCTTATCTTGCATATTATCCCTCGTTTCACTATTTTTTTATTGTACAATACTTTTATGATATAATATAGGGTATCAATTTTTTACTCTTTTTTCAAGTATTATTTGTCGAAAAATAAGCATTTTTCTGCGTTCACAGTTTGTTAACATTTTGCATTCCGGATAGTTATATAATAAAATATATGGAGGCGAAATTTTATGTTACAAGAGCAATCACTTATCACTACTATTCTTGTAAATATTCTTTTGGGCGCAGTATGGCATTATGCGACTTTTTTTATTTGTGTTTTCAGAGATACATCATCCTTTTCCCCTGATAAAAAAATGTATCAGCCGCACAAATGGGAAAAGGGCGGAAGATTCTACAGTGATGTTCTTAAAATAAATCAGTGGAAGGATATCCTTCCTCAGCATATAGGCAAGGACGGATTTTCTAAAAATCATCTTGACGACATAACCGTAGAATATATAGACAGATTTATAATGGAAACATGTCGGGGAGAATGGAACCATACAATGAACTGCTGGTTCTTCGTAATAATTTTTCTGATAAATTCATTCTTTATGGCACTGATACTTACGTTTTTTCTGTTCTTAGGAAATCTCCCCTTTGTGTTTATACAAAGGTACAATCGTCTGCGTCTGCAAAAGCTGAGAAAAGCTGTCATCCATAAAGCAAAGCTTGCGGAAAAGAAATGTCAGAGAGCAGAGGGCAGTGTGTTGGAGATAAACAGCAGATAAAGGAGAGGAAAATATATGGATTGGTTTTTTGCCGATACAATGGACGAAAAATTCACTATCACAGGAGAGGATGCCGTACATATAACAAAATCGCTGAGAATGTCTGTCGGGGAAGTCATAACCGTATGCGACAGCAAAAAGACCGAGCATCTTTGCATGATAGAACGTATATCGTCTGACGGAGTAGAGGTTCGTGTCGTTTCCGAGAGCGAATGTCTGAACGAGCCGAGTATTGAACTGACATTATTTGCAGCGCTTACAAAGGGCGATAAGTTAGAAACCGTGATACAGAAATCTGTAGAGCTTGGAGCGTCAAAGATAATACCGGTGCTTACAGACAGGTGCGTATCACGTCCGGACGGAAAGTCAGCCGACAAAAAGCATCAGCGCTATCAGAAGATAGCCGCACAGGCAGCCATGCAGTCAAGACGCGCGATAATACCGGAGGTCAGCAGCATAACAGACTTGAAAAAAGCGGCAGAAGCTTTTGGTGATTATGATAAGGTAATACTGTTTTACGAAGGCGGCGGAAAGCCGTTAAGGGAGCTTATATCCGAAGGCGACAAAAAGATAGCTGTTTTTACGGGACCTGAGGGCGGATATGAGGAGCGGGAGGTAGAGCTTCTTGTAAAGAGCGGAGCCGAATGTGCAACACTCGGAAAACGTATATTGCGGGCAGAAACCGCACCGCTTGCCGCTATTTCGGCGATAATGTTCCATACACACAATTTAGAGTAAACCAAAAACTGCATATTCAGGCACACACGGAAATCAATTTTCAAAATTCAGGAAGGGGGCGCAGGGGGAAACCATTTTTTCGCAAGAAAAGGGTTTCCTCCCCGATAACTGACGGATAAAATTGATTTCCTTAGTTTGCACCAACTTATCGGTTGATAAATGTCAGCAGATATTATATAATAAAAATAAAAAGGCAAGGATAAGATATGAAGATAGGAAATGTCGAAATAAAAGGTCATGCATGTCTTGCGCCGATGGCAGGCGTTACCGACAGGGCTTTTCGTGAACTCTGCGTAGATTTCGGTGCGGCTTATGTTGTGGGTGAAATGGTAAGCTGCCGGGGACTTACATACAACAATGAAAAAACAAAGGAGCTTTTAGAGCTTTCCGATAAGGAACGCCCTGCGGCTGTACAGCTTTTCGGAAATGAACCCGATATAATGGCTCAGGCTGCTGTTATGGCTATGGAATACCGTCCTGATATCATTGATATAAACATGGGCTGTCCTGCGCCAAAAATAGCTATGAACGGCATGGGTTCAGCTCTTATGAAAGACCCTGAACTGTGCGGAAAAATAGTTTCGGCTGTAAAGTCGGCTGTCGATATACCTGTTACAGTAAAGATACGCAAGGGCTGGGATAAAAACAGCGTGAATGCTGTAGAAGTAGCGCGTATATGCGAAGAAGCAGGCGCTGACGCCGTTACAGTTCACGGCAGGACAAGAGAACAGCAGTATATGCCGTCTGCTGACTGGGATATCATACGTCAGGTAAAAAAAGCTGTGAATATACCCGTTATAGGCAACGGAGATGTAACAAGCGCAGAGCTTGCCGCAAAAATGCTTGAAGATACCGGCTGTGACCTCGTTATGATAGGCAGAGGAGCTCTCGGAAATCCCTGGATATTCCATGAGATATCAATGCTCATAGGACATGAACGTCCCTGGCTGCCCGTATCTAATGCAGAAAGGATATCAGTCCTGCTAAGACATGTAAGCAAAATATGCGAATACAAGGGCGAAAAAACAGGCATGAGAGAAGCCCGCAAGCATGCTGCATGGTACTTCAAGGGAATACACGGCGCTGCATCCCTCAGAAGACAGGCTGTTCAGCTTGAGACCTTCGCAGACCTTATAGAGCTTTGCAAGCAGATAGAGGTGTGAAAGGCGGCGAAACATATGAGATCTAAAAAATCACTCATTACAATATCTATAGTAGCCATAATATTGGCAGCCGGCGGTTTGCTTACATGGTGGTTTATTTATCATAACGGAGTAAGAAACGCAATATCGGGACTGTCCGAGCCTAAGCAGGAGCCTGCAAGCGGTATAGCGTATGCGGATATAAACGGCTACAGCATAACTATCAAATATCAGTACAGCTATGACGTTGATGCGCTTGTCGTGCATACGTGCGACTATACAAGCTACAGCGTAGATGACATACTTTCGCCTAAGGATCTTGCGCTTGCGTGGGGACGAGTAGCAGAGATGAACAAGGAAATAGATTTTCACTGGGAACAGTCAAACAGAATGTGTTCAAGCTATCTTGATGCTAATGATAAAAGAAAATTCGGTTCTTATTCAAAGTTTATATCAGACGCTGCAAATACCCATATCATTCCTGCAAATGACGAGATACGCGATCTTGTAGGATATATAAGGCGCGGAGATCATATAAAGCTTAAAGGCTATCTTGTAAATGTTTCAGGCTACAGAGATGCGGACAGAGCAACATTTGTATGGAATTCAAGTACATCACGCACAGATACAGGTCCTCATTCATGCGAAGTATTTTATGTGACCTCTGTCGAATGGGCGTAAGTTCAATTAATTATAAAAACAACAGACATGATATTCTTTTGAGTATCATGTCTGTTTTATTTTAAGGATATAAAAAGGCTGCCCGAAACGGACAGCCTAAAAAATCATATCAATTTTTTAATTGTTTCTCTGTCTTGGAATTAGTCCTTAGCAGAAGCTTTCTTTGTCATAACAACTGCTACGCCGAGAGAAGCAAGAACTACAGCTACGAGAGCTGCTGCAGATGCTGTGTCACCTGTCTGAACAGGAGCAGCGTCCTTTGTGTCGCTCTCAACTGCAGGCTGAATTGATGTTGTATCCTCACCTGTTGTTGAAGGATCATCTTCTGCAGGAGCTTCTTCTGAAGGCTCATCTGCAGGAGCTTCTTCTGAAGGCTCATCTGAAGGCTCATCTGAAGGCTCATCTGAAGGCTCATCTGAAGGCTCATCTGTTGAAGCCTCGCCGCCGCCAACTACTTCATAAGTTACAGGCCATACGTTCCATGCATCAGGATCAGAAGGATCTGTGATTGAAGAACCTGCAACAACCTTTGTTGTATCGAGCTTAACATTGATTGTAAGAGGCTGACCAACAGTAGCTGCTACAGCACAGTCTGTCTGGCTGTTCCATGTACGATCGTAATCAGGCTCGTAATCGCCCCAGCTGTCGTCCCATGAACCGTTAAGACGAATCTTAAATGTTACAGCAGGACCTACAACGTCATCTCTTGCAACCTTTCCACCTGTACCGTCGTCCTTCATAGCCTGCTCAACGACCATGTCAGATGTTACTTCTGCGATCTCGATTGTGCCTTCCCAAACACCATTGTTGTTTGTCATAGGAACGTCTGTAGCCCAACCATTGAACTGACCAACTATACCTACTGTATCACCCTCGATACCTGCACTTGATACCTTTGCACTAACACTTACTGTAGCAACAGAAGCAACCATAGCTGCTGCAAGAGCAATGCCAAGAATCTTTGACTTTCTCATTTTATTTGTCCTCCTAAAAATATAATTTTTGAAATCCTTATGAGGTTTCATTAGCTGTATTATACTATGTTGTTGCGAAAAAATCAAGTCTATTTCGATTTTTTTATTTGCCAAAAATCACAGAATTTTATAAAAAAACCCATATTTTCGACCTTTTTATAACACAATAAAAACCAAAAAAACGCTGTATTTTCTAAATTAGAATTATAGCGCAAAATATTTTGTTGAATTTAAATAAATTACAACTTTGTAATTATATGTTTTGTATAAAGCTATACAAAATAATTTTTTTGTCTATTTTGTATAACTTATATATCTTTTTATATATTTTAATAAAATAATATACAAAATAATTGTAATAAAGTTTAATTTTTACAGCATTTATATGTACATATTTAACACAGTCTATTACATATAGTATATGTACTTGATTAAATTACTTTAAGTATAAAAATAACTAAATACAAATAGTATAATTTGCATAAATATTATTTTTTGTATATTTTCGTGACTATTCCTTTGCTCTTACATAATCGTTTTTTCCATCCTGAAAAAGAACATACTATCACAAACGCTGCAGCTATCGCAAACATTCTTTTACTTATAGCTTACATTTAGCATGTAGAATGTTTATCTCCTGCTCGTTGCTTTCTTTACCTCTGAGCTGCCATACAGGAGTTTCTTTGACTGACCACTCATATTGATTCTTTCTGTTGTCACCTTCGGAATAATACAAAAGACCCCGACCGCTCTGAATACATGATTCAAAACGATCGAGGCCGCTTTACAAAAAAATATGACAGATTTTTATTTTCTGTCATCCTAAGTACTGTTTAAAATTTTCCAATATTTAAGCCCCGTCACCTTAGTGACGAGGCTTTTCTGGTGGACCAACAGGGACTCGAACCCCGGACCAACCGGTTATGAGCCGGTTGCTCTAACCAACTGAGCTATTGGTCCATATTCTAAATTGACCGCCGACCATCTCGACGGTCAATTTTGGCTCCCCCAACTGGGCTCGAACCAGTGACATCATGATTAACAGTCATGCGCTCTACCGACTGAGCTATGGAGGATCATTTATGTTGGCATCTTCCTATCTTCCCGGATCGTCACCAATCGAGTATTTTCGGCACCATTGAGCTTAACTTCCGTGTTCGGTATGGGAACGGGTGGACCCTCAACGTCATCAACACCAACTATTTTACGGCTTTTGACCGTATTTTTTTACTGACTCGTGGGGGAATCGAACCCCCGTTACCGGCGTGAGAGGCCGGTGTCTTAACCGCTTGACCAACGAGCCATATAAGCCGGCTTGAAGTCAAGCTCTGACTCCAAGCCGATCATGGTGCACCATCAGGGACTCGAACCCGGGACACCCTGATTAAGAGTCAGGTGCTCTACCAACTGAGCTAATGGTGCATATCACACCCTGAAAACTGAATAAAGCGCCACAAAGTTTCCAAGTAACACTTGGACAAGCCCTCGACCTATTAGTACTGCCAAGCTGAACATCTCACGATGCTTACACATGCAGCCTATCAACCTCGTAGTCTACAAGGGGTCTTACTAGCTTATGCTATGGGATATCTTATCTTGGAGTCGGCTTCACGCTTAGATGCTTTCAGCGTTTATCCGATCCGTACATAGCTGCCCAGCTGTGCTCCTGGCGGAACAACTGGTGCACCAGAGGTACGTCCATCCCGGTCCTCTCGTACTAAGGACAGAGCTCCTCAAATATCCTACGCCCACGACAGATAGGGACCGAACTGTCTCACGACGTTCTGAACCCAGCTCGCGTACCACTTTAATCGGCGAACAGCCGAA
>ONVG01000153.1 GCA_900321195.1 uncultured Eubacteriales bacterium | reverse complement strand
GACAATACGCCTGCCATAATATACACCGATATCGTAAAGGGCGACAGGATAAAAATACTTGCAGGCTGTAAGGGCTTCGGAAGTGAAAATATGTCGGCTGTGAAAATGCTTACTCCGTCGGCCGGCATAGAGGGCGTTAAGAATTTTATAATGGATACCGTAAAATATGCGGGACCAAATCCATGTCCGCCGATAGTTGTGGGTGTAGGTATAGGAGGAACCTTTGAAAAGGCTGCAATGCTTGCTAAAAAAGCAACTCTCAGACCTATAAATACTGACAATACCGATGAACGATATGCGGCTCTTGAAAAGGAGCTTTTAGACGAGATAAACAAGACAGGATTCGGGCCTGCAGGACTTGGCGGAAAATATACGGCTTTGGGCGTTAATATAGAAACCTTCCCGACACATATTGCCGGAATGCCTGTTGCTGTCAATATATGCTGTCATGCGGCAAGACATAAGGAAACAGAGATATAATGGAGGTCTGAAAATGAAAAGAATACAGCTTCCTCTTACCGATGATGTTATAAAAGAGCTTCATGCAGGAGACAGCGTTCTTATAAGCGGCTCTGTAATTACAGGACGTGATGCGGCTCACAAAAGACTTTATGAGCTTATACAAAATGGTGAGCCTTTGCCTGTTGATATACAGGGTGAAGTAATATACTATGTGGGTCCTGCGCCGGCAAAGCCCGGTCATGTTGTAGGCCCTGCGGGTCCGACTTCAAGCTACCGCATGGATAAATACACGCCTGCACTTCTTGACAGAGGTCTTAAAGGAATGATAGGCAAGGGTGCAAGAAACAGTGAGGTAGTAGACTCGATGATAAAGAACGGCGCTGTATATTTTGCCGCAATAGGCGGCGCGGCGGCGCTTATCTCAAAGAGTATAAAAAAAGCGGAGATACTTGCTTATGAAGATCTTGGAACTGAGGCTATCTACCGTTTTGAAGTAGAGGATTTTCCGGCTATAGTCGTTATCGACTCAAAAGGCGGAATGCTTCCGCAGTCAATTCGCGGAGTCGCTCGCTCCGCTCCGCTCTGATTGCAGACCAAACATTTTATCCACGCGATTTCCGGAGTGCCTCCGGTGTCAATTCGCGGAGTCGCTCGCTCCGCTCCGCTCTGATTGCAGACCAAACATTTTATCCACGCGATTTTTAGTTATTTGAGATGTTTTTCTATGGCAGTCAAAAGCGTTTTATCTGTGGATCACTATCATATAAAGCGCTGTCAGCAGAAGTGTGAAGTTGCAGCCCGATACTATCAGTATATAAAAGCCTGCAAGCGCAAGCGGAAAAAGTATCATCAGCGACAGTATATTTATTATCCTTACCGCTTTATCGGGCGGATAAAAGTATGAAAGTATTATCATAAGCGCCTGTCCGCCGTCAAGCGAGTCTACGGGCAGAAGATTGAAAGCCCCTAATGTTATATGTGAAAGCGCAAAAAGACGGCAGAATTCCGAGCCTGTGAACAGGTGCACAGTATAGCCTATTGCCGCCGATATGAAATTCATTGTAACGCCTGCAAGAGTTATTATGATATCCTCTTTTCTGCTCCTTACCGCTTTGTATGTGTCTGTTATGGCTATATCAAAAAGCGTCAGCTTTATTGTTTTTGGCGGTGAATTATAATATCTCATTGCCGCGATATGTCCAAGCTCGTGCATGAATGCCGATATGAAGCATATCAGCACAGACATTGTTGTATCGAATACCACGACTGCCGTCATCAAAGCCACGAGCGGAAAGCTTACCTCAAAATTTATACTGCCGACTCTGAATCTCATGTGTTATTATCACCTGAGCCTGAAGCAGGGTCGGCAGTTTTGCTTTGCTCACCGAAAATTATCCTGCTGACCTCGTTTATATCTATATTTTCGGCAAAAGGGAGAGGTACGCTTGAAAAATCGGGTATCACTGTATTGTTATATAGCTCAAAATAAGATGCGGCAGTATTTGCATACAGTTCCCCGCCGATGCTCTTTATTATAAAGGCCGCCGCGATAACTGCCGCGCACAAAATTATCTGTACCATTGTCAGAAGCTGTTCTCTCACCAAAAAAACCCCCGTGAAAAGTTAAAAGTGTGTAGAGTGTGGAGTGTGGAATGTGGAGTGTGGAGTGTGGAGTTATTTTAACCGTTTCATTATATGAACATCAGGCTTTGTTTATACACAAAAAAGCTGCACAGCGACCTTTTGGTTACTGTGCAGCTTGATTTTTTAATCGCTGTTATTTTACATTTACTATGAAACGCTGTTTTTCTTCATTGCCTGCGCTGTCAACAGCTTTTACTGAAATTATGTATTCACCCTTTGATGTGGGTTTTATTGAAGCTGTCGATGATGTGCCGAGACCTTGTGCGGTAGTCCATGAGGAAGCGCTTGATTTCTTATAGTAGAATGCGTATTTGTAAGGTGCGGTTCCCCCTGAGCATTGAGCTGTAAGCTTGAATGCATTTCCTAATGTTACCGATGACCTTGAAACAGACGCGCTGAGTACGAGCGGGTCATAAACAGTGACAGATGAATATGATTTTACTACAGTGCCCTTGCTGTCCTTTGTCTTCATGCATATCTTATATTTGCCTACATGCTTTGGCTGGATATAAACATAAGATGTTGAGCTGTATGTTCTTGCAGTTGTCCATGATGTCTGATTTTCATTCTTATAGTAGAATGCATACTGATAAGGTGATGTGCCGCCCGTTGCGGAAGCCATTGCCTTTACCTTTGTTCCAAGCTCTATCTTGCTTGATGAGAGAGTCACCTTGCCTGCGAGAGATGCAGAGTTTACTTTTACATCGATATATTTCTTTACTACAGTGCCCTTGCTGTCCTTTACCTTTACGCTTATACGGTATGTTCCTGTATGCTTGGGCTTTATTGAAACAGAAGATGTTGTGCTGTAATTCTGAGCTGTTGTCCATGAGTCCTGATTTTCGTTCTTATAGTAAACAGCGTAAGTATACGGAGCTTTTCCGCCTGTTCCTGCACATGTTACGGTAACTGTTTTTCCTATTGCTATAGCTTCTGCCGATACCTTTGAGGTGTTCTGGAGCGGTGAATCCGGCTCTTTTACTGTCAGCTCAAAATCCTTGTTTACAATGGTTCCGTCTGCGTCCTTTACCTTTACTCTTACGGTATAAACAGCGGCTTCACTCGGAGAAACCACAACGCTTGCGCTTGTCTTATAGCTCTGTACACATGTCCATGATGAGCTTGTTTTTTGCTTGTAATATACGGCATACTTATAAGGCTCTGTTCCGCCTGTTGCCTTGCAGGTAACGCTTGTCTTGTTGCCGCGTATTATTGATCTTGATGAGATTACAGATGTATTTGCAAGAGGATATACTGGCTTGAGTTCCTTTGTGCTGAATTTAAGTCCGTTGTTGTTTGCGTATGTTTCTGCTGCCGAGCCTGTCTTTCCGTGAACTGTAAAATTGGTGTTGGCAGCGTTGTTTGAATAGCCTATTGCCTTTGTGCCTATGCTTTCGACAGTTTCGGGAACTGCTATAGCTTCAAGTGATGTGCAGTTATAGAATACATTGTTGCCTATCGTTTTAAGCTCATTGGGAAGTACTGCGCTTGTCAATGCACTGCAGTTATAGAACATTGCGTTGGGTATTGACTTTATCATTTTTCCGAATACTACGGATTTGAGAGCTGTACAGTTGCAGAATATACCCTCATCATTGTTTCCGTAGTTCGTATAAAGATTCTCAACGCTGTCAGGAATCTTGATGCTTTCAAGGGATGTACAGCCTTTGAATGCACCTCTGTATATTTTTTCTATACCGTCACTCATTGTAACGCTTGAAAGAGATATACAGTTTTCAAAAGCGTATTCACCTATTGAGCAGTAGATGCCGTTTATAGTTATAGATTTAAGAGCAGAGCAGTTTATAAATGCCCTTGAGCCGATGTCTTCCGTTGTTGTCGGGATATTTACGGAAGTAAGGCTCTTGCAGTTTTCAAATGTATTTTTGCCTATGCGGACAGTTTCGTTAGGGAGAGTTACTTTTGTGAGAGCCGAGCAGTTATAG
>ONVG01000061.1 GCA_900321195.1 uncultured Eubacteriales bacterium | reverse complement strand
TGCTTCAGGAAGGACGCAGTGACGGACTGTCCGGTTCTATCGCAGGTGGTGCTGAGCAGCTCTTCGGAAAACGCAAGCTGGTTTGTGCGAATCCATCCATCCAGTTTCCAGGCACTTCCGTCATCCCGGCCGATACAGACATGCGTCCATTCATCATTTGTTTCAATGACAAACAGAGGGGCCCCGTTAATCAGGAAAGCGATGGCCGTGCTGCTTTCATCCGGCGCTTTGCTTTCAACGGACGCTTTGCTTTCGGGATCAGCAGCCGGAGTTTTTTCAGAGGAAGAGCATCCGACCGGAACAGCAAAGCACAAAAATGCTGCCATAAACAAAGGTATTATGCGTTTTGAAATTCTCATATATTTGACCTCCTCGTAATAAAGGTAACCGCTAAAAGCCTTACCCACTGGAAATCCTCTGACGGTTTTCATACGCCTTGTGCGGATGATTTTTGGGGCTTCAAGCCCCATTATTTCAATTTGAAGCCAACACCGCCAGACCAGTTGTGTTCCTTCATATCCTTCTCAATCAGCTTCGTGATCAGCTCGGTCACGCTCATACCGTAATCGGCAGCATAGTCTTTCCATAGGTCTTTTGTTCCTAACGGCAGATTAAGCCGCAGTGATTCTCTTTTTGACTGCATATATTTTACCATTCGTGCTTTTGCTTTTTCGTCATAGCTCATTGTTGTTATCCCCTTTTGTAGTGTGTATATTGCCATTATAAGCGATAGAGGCAAGATAATCAATCAGTAATATCGTATAGGGAGTTATATTTTTATGAGAAAAAATACAAAAAACAGGTTGACAAAAACAAAAATTTAGTGTATGATGCTGTTGATGCGTTTTCAGAAAAATAAAAAAGACATCCACAGCCCACCCGTTGTCTGCAAACAACCGATGGGCATCCGCCGGAAGGTATCTCCAAAATACCTCACGACTTATGAATGCCGTTCTATGGGCTAATTATAGCCTATTTTAGGAATTATGTCAAGTCAGAATACCTTTTCGAGCGTGAAACAAGAAAGGTGTTAAGGCTTGGCATATTTTTTGTTTTTGTGCGAGCAGACAAGATCGAACTGTCTGCTGACATAAGAGCAAAGACAACCAACTCTTGATTTGCTCTTACCAAAACTGAATATAAGCAACAAGACAAAGATACAAAGGTTTCTGAATAACAGTTATAACCACACGGGTGTCGGTTCCTGCCGTGCCATAACTTCCGATGCGTTTCGGAACGAGCAAGCCAATCAGTTTACAGTTTGCCAATCTCTGATTGCTACCTTTCAGTACCGGGTAAGTACTTGTTCCTGTTTAATACACAAATCAAAGTAAGCGAGAAGCTAAACATTGAAAGTCGGGAAACACTCATTGTGCAAGACCCGTAAATCGCTGCATTGCGTGGGCTGGTTATCGCTGAACCTTTTTGTAGGATAAAATAGTCTTGTGATGCTTAGAAGATAGTCTATATAACAAAAGACAAGAAGCCTTGACTTCTCGTCTTTTGTTATAAAGCGGAGGACAAGGGATTTGAACCCTCGCGCCGGTTTCCCGACCTACTCCCTTAGCAGGGGAGCCTCTTCACCACTTGAGTAATCCTCCAAAGTGCCAAAGAAAGCAATATTATTGAATTGTTGTGCCATGCCCGCTGCATTATCGGCGCGGCTTAAACGCTCTGTCCGAAAAAGCTATAGCGCAAATCGACAGCGGGGGCACTGCGCCGGAGAGGATGGGATTCGAACCCATGTGTCCTTTCGGACAAACGGTTTTCAAGACCGCCTCGTTATGACCGCTTCGATACCTCTCCGTATTATTTTGTTTTGTCCTGCGACTTCATTATAATAACATACATTTTAAAAAATGTCAACAGTTTTTTTAATAAATTTTATGCAAAAATTTTTCTGCAAAACAAAAGCCCTTATCACAAGTCAAAGTGATAAGGACTTTATGTAAAGTTATCCGATAAAGAACTGCGACCAATAAAGCATGCCGTCGCTGTTCTTATAGCATCCTATACCTATCTTGGTCAATGATTCGGAAAGTATATTCTTCTTATGATTGCTTGAATTCATCCAGGCATTCATTACTGCCTTCGGTGTGCTATAGCCGTAAGCTATATTTTCTGCCGCCGAGAAATATGAAACGCCCGCATCCTTTGCGGCTGAGAAGCATGATCTTCCGTCAGGACGAGTATGTGAGAATGACTCTGTTATCTCCTTTGCCCTGGTATGTGCTACCTGCACTAACTTTTCATCAAGGCTGAGCGGTTTAAGGCCGATATTTTTTCTCTCGATATTAACCAACTCAAGTACCTGAGCTTCGTATTCCAAATTGAACTCACTGGGTTTAAGTTTAACGTTAACGGTAAAGCGCTTTTTCTTTACATTTCCGAGTGAATCAACAGCCCTTACAGAAACATTATAATCGCCGCTGTATTTTGGCGTAAAGCTTCCTGTAGGCTCCTCAGTAGAGAGTACAGCGCTCTTCCATTTACTTTCCGAGCTGCGTTTGTAGTACAGTGAAAACTTGTACTTGCCGCTGCCGCCTGATGCAGAGAATTTAACCTCTGCTTTCTTACCCTTAACGATAGTTGTCTTGACGAGCTTTGATGTGTTGCTCAAAGGCTCGGCGGTAATTGTTGATACAGCAGACGCATTGATGCCCGGCATATATCCGGTCTGAACTGCGAAAGCTCCGCCGCCAAATAACATCATCGCAGACAATACCGATGCAGCCAGTTTACTGAAAATTCCTTTCTTTTTAATGTTCATAAAATCCACCCTCATTTCTTTTTTATTTTTCGGATATCTTTACTGTATTATAACATTTTACACTAAAAAAATCAACATACAATATTATCCTTATTACAAATTGACATTTTCAATAAAAATTATCATTCATATATCACTATACCGTACAAAAAAATCAACACTAAAGACCAATTTCCTTTTGCAGACAGCTAAAAAGCTCATCCTGAGTAACTCTGACTACTTCAATATTTTTCCTGCGGGAATAATATGATATGATGCTTCCGCCCGACTCGAAGGTATGTATATCTCTCATTTCGGGAATATCCTCCGTTATCGTGCGGAAATCCGCGAGCAGTCCCATACCCGTATATTTAACAAAGCATTCCTTTCTCGTCCATAAGCGTATGAAATCCCGTGATATATCACTGCTTTCCGAAAGCTTTTTCTGCTCCTCCTCAGAACAGCTCCTTTTTATTACCGCAGGTCGGACACTGCGTATGTCCATTATATCAACAGCCGTGTTTTCATCCGATAAAATACAGGCGACGGCATTTTTACAATGGCTGATATTGAAGTGTGCTCCGCTTATATTAGTAATATACGGCTTTTCACGCTTTTCATATTCAAATATCGGCGCAGTCCTTTCTCCGTATTCCCTGAAAAGTCCGTATCTCAGAAGAAGATATGCAGCACAGCAATTTATCTTATCATTCTCCGCACGAATTACATCCAGTCTTTCTTTCCTTTGCTTACTAAGATATTTCACAGACTCATAAACAAAGCTAATATCGGCATTTTCGGTATCAAAAATGTACAGCATTTTACCCTCCTGTATATCAACACAAATATTTCATGTAAATTGTATCAGTACCGTTCTACCCTGTCAATAATAATCAATAATAATCCGCTGAGAGTTTTGGTATAGTTTACAATTTTGTAATTCAACAAGCGAATAATTGCTAAAAACTTGCATTTTATATTTGCTTTGTGCTATAATTTGTAAGTATCTAAGGCAAGGACTGCCGTACACCCTTGCTTTTCCGAAAATTTTTGTACGGAGAATGGCGGAATCAGATATGGCACAGCTATGCTTTGGCTGTATGCAAAAAAATAACGGTGAACAGATCTGTCCGTACTGCGGTTTCGACAGATCCACTGAGCAAAACGCTCCTTTCCTTCCTCTCGGAACCACACTCCAGGACGGTAATTATATTGTAGGCAAAAAACTCAGCAACAACGCCGAAGGCGCTAAATATATCGGCTACAGTACAAATATGGGTTCTACCGTTATAGTCAGCGAATTTATGCCCGCTGGTATATGCGGACGTGCAAAAGGAAAAACTAAAGTCGTTATCAGAGGCGGCTATGAAGAGCAGTACAAAAAGCTCAATGACGAATATCTCGCATACTACAGAAATATAGCAAGGCTCCGTGAGCTTACTGCTATTGCTCCTATATTCGATATATTCACGGAAAACGGCGTATCATATACCGTTTCTGAGCATTACGAATCCATACCCTTTACCGAGTACATCAGCAGAAGCGGCGGAAGTATAGACTGGAACACCGCAAGACCATTATTCATGCCGCTGATAGCTACTCTTTCATCTCTGCATGATGCAGGTATAGGTCATTATGCTATATCACCCGAAAATCTTGGTGTGACATCCTCCGGAAAGCTAAGACTTATCGAATTCGCAATAAAGGATATAAGGTCAACAGGCGGTTTCTTTGACCCTGAGCTTATGGACGGCTGCGCTGCTCCCGAGCAGTATAAAAATGTAGGCGTACTTGATGAAGCTACAGATATATACGGCTTTACAGCTACACTTTTCTATGCTCTTACAGGACGTCTGCCCGAAAACAGCAACGAGCGAAAGCCAGACGGAAAGCTCTCTATACCTACCGCTGTATTCAAAAGACTTCCCCCCCATGTAGTAACTGCTCTTGCAAGCGGTTTGCAGGTACAGAAGCTCAACAGAATACAGACCTTTGAGGAAATGAGAAATCAGCTTTCTGCTGCTCCTACAGTCAAGGCTATACAGAACGAAGTAAACAGAAGCGCAGTCCAGACACAGGCTGCTCAGCACTATCCTAAGAAAAAGGAAGGCGTTCCCGGCTTTGTATGGGGCTTGCTCACAGTTCTTGCTTGTCTGCTAATACTTTTGGGTGCAGGTATTTACTGGGTCATCAAAAATCCTGATGCATTCAACTTTACGAATACATCTGAAACCTCCGAAGAGGAATCACAGGTATCAAATGCCGACCCGAACAAGATAAACATACCGAATCTTGTCGGTCAGAGATATGAAGACCTTGCCGCAAAACAGAGCGCAGACACAGGATACAAGATAATAATAGCAAAGGACGATGAATTCAACGACACATACGAAGAGGGAATCGTCGTTTCACAGAGTCCAAAAACAGGAATAACTGCCGAAAAAGGCGTTGCTATCGTTGTTACAGTCAGCAAGGGTTCAAGAAACAGGGAGCTTCCCGCAATCAGCGGTCAGTCAGTTGAAACTGCCGTAAAAGCTCTCAGCGCACAGGGCTTTATCGCTTCCGGCTTCTATGTTGAAAACGACAGCGTGGAAGAAGGAAAGGTTATCGGCTACGAGAACTACAATGCCGGAGATCTCGCTCCTTATGGTTCAAAAATAATCATCAAAGTAAGCACAGGCTCATCAAACAGCAACTGATAAAAAGTTAAAAGTTCAAAGTTAAAAGCTCAAAGTCCGAAGCATTTGCATTACGGACTTTGAGCTTTTTTGAAAAGACAAAAAAGACTGCCGGAAAACATAAGTCTTCCGACAGTCTTCTTAATTATGCATTATTAATTATGCCTCTGTAGGAGCGCCAACGGGACATACTGATGCACATGCGCCGCAGTCAAGACATGCGTCTGCATCTATTTCATACTTGCCGTCGCCCTCGGAGATAGCGCCTGCAGGACACTCACCTGCGCATGCACCGCAAGAGATACAATCGTCAGTAATTTTGTAAGCCATGAATAAGCCTCCTTTTATAATGTTTTACGTATTATAACATAATTTCTGCATTTTTTCAATATATTTTTCAAAAAATATCATCAAATTGCAGTAAATTGTTGTTTACTTTTATACTTTCATATGTTAAAATGTCATTGTAATAAATTATCGGTGGGAGGAATTAGAAATGATATCAAAAATAAAAAATGAAAACACCGACTCACTTTTTAAAGCTGTTTTGTCACTGAAAACGATAGACGAATGCTATGCTTTTTTTGATGACCTTTGTACAGTACCCGAAATAAAGGCTATGGCTCAGAGGTACGCTGTTGCAAGAATGCTTGACGACGGAGAAATATATACCGAAATAGTCGCTCATACAGGCGCAAGTACTGCAACTATAAGCCGTGTAAACAGGGCACTAAATTACGGAAGTGACGGCTATACCCTTACTATCAACAGGATAAAGGAAGAAGAAGCAAAAAAGGACGGTAAAGAATGAGTACATATTCTTTTTTTGCACAGTATTATGATGCTCTCACAGAAAACGCCGAATACGAAAAGCGCGCCGACCATCTTACAGAGCTTTTCCGCAGACACAAACACGAACCCGGCGTGACGCTCGACCTCGCCTGCGGAACAGGGAGTCTCACCATTGAGCTTTGCAAAAGAGGGATAGATATTTTCGGTGCGGACGCTTCATCATATATGCTCTCTGTCGCTCAGCAGAAGGCTTTTGAAGCCGATAAGCAGATACTTTTCCTTTGTCAGAAAATGCAGAAATTAGAGCTTTACGGATATATAGACACATGTATATGCTCGCTCGACAGCATAAATCATCTTACAAGCGAAAATGATGTTATCGAAACATTCAGACGAATTGAAAAATATCTTGCTTCCGACGGACTTTTTGTATTTGACGCAAATACCGTTTACAAGCACAGGAATATACTCGGAGACAACTGTTTTATCTATGATACGGATACGGTTTTCTGCGCATGGCAGAACAGCTATTGTGAGAAAGACAACAGAGTTGATATAACTCTCGATTTTTTTGCGCCTGACGGTAAAAAATATAAAAGGTATACAGAGGAATTTTCCGAGTATGCCTACACACAAGAAAAAATGGAAGAAATGCTGCAGAAGGCTGGTCTTAAAACCGAGGCTGTCTATGATGAATTCAGCTTTGACAGACCGTGTGAGACTTCACAGCGCCTTGTATATGCAGTAAGAAAGGAAAGCTATGAGTAAAGACAGAATTATAAGATGCATAACCTCTGACGGCGCAGTAATGGCATGTGCCGCAGATACTACCGACCTTGTATATAAAGGTTCAAAAATACACCTCACCTCCCCTGCTGCAACCGCCGCTTTAGGCAGACTTATGACAGCGGCTTCCATGATGGGCACTCAGCTAAAGCAGGATGATGCGAGCATCACTCTCAGGATAAAGGGCGACAACAGCGAAACAGGCGCAGTTATCGCCGTTTCCGACAGTATCGGAAATGTGCGCGGATATGTGCAGAATCCCGACTGCCCTACAGAATATTATCCCAACGGTAAAATAAATGTTTCAAAGGCTGTAGGAAAAACAGGTATACTCAATGTTATGCGTGACTACGGTACGGGCGAGCCTTATGTCGGTCAGACAGCACTTGTTTCCGGCGAAATAGCCGAGGATATCACAAGCTATTATGCAGTCAGCGAACAGATACCTACAGTATGCGCTCTGGGCGTTCTTCTTGACAAGGAAGATCATCAGGTCCTTCTTTCGGGCGGTCTGCTGATACAGCTCCTTCCCGGCGCTGACGACAGCACTATCGACAAGCTTGAAAAAAATGTATCTGAGCTTGAACCAATGACTACCATGCTTGCAAAAGGAATGTCTCTCGAAGAAATATGCAGTACGGCTCTTAAAGGCTTTGATGTTGAATTTCTTGATGAGACACCTATAAAATATGCCTGCTCATGCAGCCGTGAAAAAGTCATAAAGGCTTTCATTACTTTAAGTGATGACGAGATACGTTCTCTTGCGGATGAAAAGGGCTATGCGGAGGCGCTTTGCCACTTCTGCAAGAAAAAACACAAGTTCTCAAAGCTTCAGCTTGAACAGATAATCAAGCAGAAGCATTCTCAGGATAACTGACATATCCTACAGGATATTATAAATTTTTCAGTTCTTATGGTTTATAATACAGTTACAG
>ONVG01000069.1 GCA_900321195.1 uncultured Eubacteriales bacterium | reverse complement strand
AATAATATAATCGTAGGATTTGAGGACGCTACAGAAGGAATATGGGAGATAAGGCTTTTCGGTGACTCCATAGTTGACGGGCAGTACTGGGCGTGGCTCCCTATAACGGGACAGGTCAATGATTCGGTGGAATTTCTGAAGCCCATACCCGAATATACTATAGTATATCCTGCGGCGGCAATGCGCTCCATAACCTGCGGAGCATACAGCGCAGATGATGGGAGCCTTTCCGTGTCATCATCATGGGGACCTACAAGACTTCCGAGGATAGCGCCGGATTTTGCCGCGCCGGGAGTTGAGGTTCGCGGGATATATCCGACAGGTTACGGAACTATGACGGGAACGAGCGCCGCCGCCGCTATAACGGCAGGAGCAGCCGCGCTTCTTATGGAATGGGGGATAATACAGCAGAATATGCCAACGATAAACGGCGACCTTATAAAAAGTCTGTTTATCAGCGGATGCCGGAGAGATGAAAATATATCATACCCCAATATAAAATGGGGTTATGGAAAGCTTGATCTGTACAATACGTTTCTTTCGCTGAGGGAAACGGTCATAAATTACGATATGAATATTTTCTGACAGGAGTGAGCTTATGGCTGAAACAGACGGAGAGGATTTCGGTTTACTGAGGGTAAATGTATATCTTGGAAATATAGGAAGTCCGGCAAAGAATGTAAGCGTGACGGTATCGGATCCGGAAAGCGGCGAAACTATAGAAGAGCTTGAAACGGATGACGAGGGACAGCTTCCGCCGATAAAGCTTCCGGCGCCGCCGTTTGACTATTCGCAGAGCAGTACCATGCCGAGACCGTTTGAACAGTATGATGTAAAAGCGTCACTGAGCGGCTATGAGGATGCTTTTATCAGGAACGTGCAGATATATCCGCAAAGTACGGCAATACAGAATATATCTCTCACACCGCTTTACGATAATGTTTTCATACCGTATCCGGCGCTGTGGGGAAATTTTCCGCCTAAGATACCGGAGGCGGAGCTTAAACGCCTGCCTTTTCCGAGCAATCTTTCAGTACTTCCCGAGCCTGTCATACCTGAGCTGATAGTAGTACACGCAGGAGTTCCTAATGATTCATCAGCGCCTGATTATACTTTGGGCTTCAAGGATTATATAAAGAATGTTGCATCGAGCGAGATATACGCAACATGGCCTAAGGAAGCTCTTAAAGCCAATATACTTGCTATACTTTCGTTTACGCTCAACCGTGTATATACAGAATGGTACAGGAGCAAGGGCTACGACTTTACGATAACGAGTTCAACGGCATACGACCAGGCGTTCACCTACGGACGAAATATCTTTCAGGAAATATCGGATATAGTTGACGAGGTATTCACACTTTATATCTCACGCACAGACATAACACAGCCTTTATTCACACAGTACAGTGACGGTATAAGGGTAGTCCGTGAGGGATGGCTGAGTCAGTGGGGCTCAAAGGCGCTTGCAGAGCAGGGATATTCTGCCATACAGATACTGAAAAATTATTACGGATATAATATCGTATTGAGAGAGGCAAAGAAGGTAGCAGGCATACCACTGTCGTTCAGGGGAGTGCTGAGCATAGGCTCAAGGGGAGAGCCTGTACGCACGATACAGTCACAGCTTAACGCAATATCGAATAATTATCCTCGCATAAGCAAGCTTGCAGTTGACGGCATTTACGGCAGCCGTACAGCCGGCTCGGTGAGAACGTTCCAGAGTATATTTGACCTGCCTGTGACGGGTACTGTGAATTTCCCGACATGGTACAGGATATCGGATATTTTCAATGCGGTGAGCAGCAGCAGATGATAATAACAAACGGTATAAAGCAGACATATCAGATTCGATGTGTCTGCTTTTTGTTTTGAAAAATAAAATTTTATGTATTTATTAAAATAAAATGTATAATATTAACAATTAAGTTATTGAAATTTCAATATCATATGTTGTATAATGGATGTATAAATGAAAATATTATTAAAAATCAATGTTTATATGAAAATATGGTGTTGACCAAAGCGATAATTGATGATAATATATGAGTTATAATGTCCGTTGATATATATTGAATAAGATCAACACCGAAGTATATTATTATTTATATTGAGGTGAAATGAGATGGGAACTTTAAAGAAGATCAGATTCCGAATTCCTTGGGGACTTGTTTTTAATCTTTTCATTATAGGACTTACTGTCTTTCTTATCGTGTTTTTTATCTTTTCCGAGGACGGATTTATTGACCTGCTGAACAGCGGCATCAAGATAAATGTTCTGTGGCTTTTGCTTGCGGTTTTTATGCACCTGTCAAATATTGCGATAGATGCAGCCATATTATACCTTTTCATAAAGGAAAGTACTCCCGGCTTTAAAATAAGGAATGCTATTGTCGTTTCTATGGTCGGGCAGTTTTACTGCGCGGTAACGCCGGGCGCTTCGGGCGGACAGCCTATGCAGGTGCTTTCAATGACGAGGATGGGAGTGAGCGGCGCAAACGGAACGGCAGCGCTTATACAGAAATTCCTTGTATGGCAGTTTACTCTTACGGCATACAGTATTGTGGCAATGGCTGCGAAATTTTCTATGTTTGTCGGAAATCTTGACTTTGCCATGTGGGTACTTACGGCAATAGGGTTTATGGGACAGATAATAACTATTGTCGTGCTTTTGCTTGCCTCTTTCAATAAAGCCGTGACTTCAAAGGTCATAGGCGGCATATTCAGGTTCCTTGCAAAGATACACCTGATGAAAAACGTTGATAAAAAGATAAAGGACCTTGACGAAGCTCTTACAAACTTCCATGAATGCAATAAGGCGCTCAATAAAAATAAAGCCCTTGTTGTAAAGGTCTATGTCCTTACTTTTATACAGCTTACTATCCTGTTCCTTGTACCGTTCTGTATAGCTATGTCATTCGGTATAAATGAAACTAATGATAATGTAAATATGTTCGATATGATATGCGCGCAGTCTTATGTAAGCATGGTATCGGGACTTGTTCCTCTTCCGGGAGGTTCGGGCGCGGCTGAATACTGTTTCAGCCAGTTCTTCGGGAACTTCTTCGATGCACAGATGATAAAATCTGCTATACTTATCTGGAGAACTATAACCTATTATGCAACGATAATGATATCACTGCCGTTTGCGGCAATAAGAAAAAAGAAAAATTCGGCTCCTGCTGATGATGACAGCGAACAGCATACTGACACAGACAGCGGACTTGCCGAAAGCTGAAAAGTTTATATAGGGGTGACAGCAATGTATGAAGAAAAGCCTGCTGTCAGCGTGATAATACCCGTGTATAACTGCGGAGATATGCTGAAACAGTGCCTTGAATCTGTAAAAAAACAGAGCTTTAAAGATATAGAGGTGATAGTCGTAGTTAATAACATTTCTACTGATGATTCACTGGAGATAGCGGAGAACTTTTCATCCTCGGATGAGCGGTTCAGACTTCTCAGCGTTTTCAGTCAGAGCGCAGGGGAGAGCAGAAATATCGGTATCGCTCATGCAAGAGGAGAGTATTTATCTTTTATTGACGGCGATGACAGGATAGATGAAAAATTTATCGAAAATCTTTACAATGCTGCAAAGGAGGATGATGCAGATATATCCGTCTGCGGATTTTACTATTATTTTCTTAACACACATAAGACGAGCAGGGATATCCCGCCGCCGAATAGGATATTCGAGCATGATGAAGCTATGAAGTGTCTGCTCAAGGACAGGTATATGAGATTTTATCTTTGGAACAAGCTTTGGAGAAAAAAGCTGTTTACCGAAAATAATATCGAGATACCCGATATGTATTATGAGGATGCGGTCGCGTCTGTAAAGCTTTTCTATTTTGCAAATAAAGTTTCCTCGATAAGCTACTGCGGATATTACTATACGAGGGCATTTTCAAGATACAAGGAAGTTAATATGACTGCTAAAAGAGCAAATGACTATATTAATACAGTGCCGCTGATAAGGCTTTTCCTTGAAGAACACGGCTGTTATGACAAATTCAGGAGCAGCTTCAATAATCATATCTTTCATGTATATTTTGCTGTGCCGTCAGTTGTAAAGCAAAGCTCGGCAGGAAATAAAAAGCCTGACCGTGAAAATATAAAAAGGGCAAAGGCTAAAGTAAGACTTTGCTGTAAGGTGAGCTTTGAAAAGCTTGGCAAGCTTGATCTCAGCAAGCCTGTTATAGAATAACAATGAGGTGATCGTTTGAACAGTACGCCAAAGATATCTGTTATAATACCGATATACAATGTCGAGAAATATCTTGTGAGGTGCCTTAACTCAATAAGACACCAGAGCTTTAAGAATTTTGAAGCGCTTTTGATAGATGATGATTCTCCCGATAAGAGCGCAAGGATAGCATTGGCTTTCTGTAAGGCGGATAAGCGTTTCAAGTATTTCCATAAGGAAAACGGCGGACTTTCCGATGCAAGAAATTATGGTCTTGAAAGGGCAGCAGGCGAGTATATATCGTTCATTGACAGTGATGACTATATCCATAAGGATTTTCTTAAAATCATGTATTATGAATGTGTCAGCAATGATGCCGATATGTCGTACTGCCGATTCAAGTATTCGTATTTCAATACAGGTCTTACGCTCCCGATGCCTTTTTCTGCAAAGAAGGAGGTAATGAAAAAGGAGGATGCGCTCAATATTCTTATAAAGGACAATTATCTTCACAGCTATGCATGGAACAAGCTTTATAAAGCATCGCTTTTCAAGGAGAACGATATAAAATATCCCGATATGTATTTTGAAGATATAGCAACGAGCGGAAGGCTTTTGTATAATTCAAACAGGATAGCTATAACCGATGAATACCTTTATTATTATGCAAAAAGATTTGGCAGTATAATGAGTACCATGAATGCCGAGAAGATAAATGACTACTGGCTTTCAGTGCTTATCGTAAGGAACTATATACAGTATATAGGCGAATACGATAAGTATAAGGTATCTGTAAATGCATTTGCAGGCAAGGCGCATATTGTAAATATATATTCTATATTGCGTCAGCATCTTCTTCATCTTGATTTCAGAAATATGAAGCGCAACTTTGATATAAACCGGGATATTTACAGATACATAATATCTGATAATTATAAGCCAACTTCCGGAATACCTGAGCTTCCGGTCCGTCTTATCCAGCCCGGACGCAAACCCAATACCAAGAGAGCAAAAAAATATCCCGAAGACTGAGAAATAGTCAATAGTGAATAATGGATGATCAAATTCCCGTCAGCCCAAAAACTGACGGGAATTTATTATTTATTATTTATTTTTGCTTGACATGAGAAAAATACAATTTGTTATTTTTTGCTGCAGAGTATGATGAAATATGTAAATTATTACATATGTTGAAAAGACAGGAATTTATTTAACATGCAAAAGAGTTGATTTTCAACGATTTCAACCGAGTTTTCAACATTTTTTAACCTTATATTCCACCTGTTTAACTGAGTTTTCAACATTTACAGATCGTATAATATAAAAGATACTGTTTGAATAAAGTGCTGTAACAGTGACAAAAATGAATATATAAAAAATAACGGAGGGCAGATATGATAAAAGGAATAAACCATACTATGATAGAACTGAATGAAACAGGGAATGAATACTATGAGAGAGCGCTGCTTATAGTTAAGCCGGAATACGCCTCAGTTGCAAGGGCAGTGCTTGAAGATGAAGCCAAAAAGATGCTGAGCGAGCTTGATGTTCCTTCATCTATACGGGCAAAAAGAAAAAAATGGAAATGGGTAGTGTGCATGATAGTTTCTGCTTTTGCAGGAAGCTTTCTTACAGCTTTGATATGTTCTCTTGCATCATAATATTATTGGCGGCAAGCTGCCGCTCCCGATTCGCGGCGGAGTGCCCCCGCAGTCAATTCGCGGCGGAGTGCCCCCGCAGTCAATTCGCGGCGGAGTGCCTCCGCAGTCGATTCGCGTTGTCGCTCACTCCGTTCCGCTCTGATTGCAGACCAAAAATTTTATCCACGCGGCACAGCATAAACTTTGCATTAGGTGCGGCAAAGCCTGATAGAAAAATAAATCGGAAAATTTTAATAAAATAGCCGTAAAGCGCACCGCAAGGGGCGTGTCGGCGGACGTAGGAAACCGGCGCCGTGCGCCGCCGCACCGGATGTGCGTGCATAGCAGTGTAGGCTAATAAAAAGTAAGCGCGCTTTACCGCGCGAGAACGTAATAGGCACCGGCAGCTTGCCGGCGCGAAACAAGCTATATATTCTGATAATCACGGGAAAGTTTATCCACGCGATTTTTAGTTATTGAAACAGAGTGTTTTATTTCCCTGCAAACTAACATTAGTAATTTAATACCGCCGGTATTCATATTAATGAATGTCGGCGGTCTTTTGTTGGGAGATGATATTTTTTGAAAAAGTTCTTTTGGATAGTGAGTGCAGTATGTATATTCCTGTGCGGAGCTGTACTGCATATATCCTACGGAGCATCGGGCGGTGCGGCGTGGAGCCTTATCGTATCAAGCATTAACAACAGCCCCTGGGAGCTTGTAAAGCCTTTTGTACTTGTCTATATCATGTGGAGCTTTATAGAGCTTTCCATACTTCGCCCGTCCCTCCTCCACTTTGTATGCGGCAGGATAATATCTCTGCATTTTTTTACGATAGTTTCATCAAGCATACTTTGTTATGTAAATGACGAGTGGATAAACTTTGCCGTGATATTTTCCGTTACGGTCATATCTGAGCTTTTGTGCCATGTTATGTATTCGGCAAAATGCAGGACAGAGCTGTTTTTTGTACCAATAATTATCTCTTTCGGCATTCTTTTTTTCTGCATTCTTTTTTGCAGCTTTTATCCGCTGCCAATAATTCATTTTAAAGTTAAAAGTTAAATTAATATTTTCCTGCAAATTTCGCTTTATTATTTTTGAAAGATAACTGCTCCAAAACTTTATATAGTTCGTGAGCAGTTATCATGCACAGTTGTTATGCTTCATCATCTGTAAGATATTCGCCGGAGGAAAGCCCGAAAGCATATTCGTCCGGAAGGCTGTTCGATGCCGCAAGAACTTCAAACTGTTCCTTTGTCATTTCGGCTTCGCATCTTACTTCATTTATCAGTTCAGCCTTTATGCCCTGTGCTGTAAGGATGTCGTAGGCTGCCTTTATCTTTTCTTTCAGGAAAGCATGAACAGCCGCCTGATATTCCTCGTCAAGAGGATTGTATTTTCCGTGTTCGGTTTTCCACGATTCGTCCAGTTCCTCCTTCATCTGACGAAGGGTTTTTCCGTTATAGACATAATCATACATATCGTCTGAATCGGGACGGGTAACATAAACGGAATAAGCCTTGCCGTCATTGGAAGATAAAGCCGCCATTACAGACTGATCTACACGCAGACCGGTAAAACGGTAATATCCCATTCTGTCCTGAAGACCTTCTTCCCTGAGCATAAGCGTAACACTGCCGCCGGATTCAAACTTTACTACAAGTATCTTATCATCCTCCTTGACAGTATAAACTCTGCTGTTGTCGTCAAGATCGGAATAACAGCCCCTGAAATCACCCGCACGGCCTATATCCTCGTTAAGTGTGTATTCCGAGTTATTGAATACCTGCATATATGTCTTGCCGTCGTCCG
>ONVG01000118.1 GCA_900321195.1 uncultured Eubacteriales bacterium | reverse complement strand
TTTTAAATAAACGACAAAAAGTAATTGTAAAATGCTGTATGTATGTGTTATAATAGATGAATGAATGCGCTGACGCATTATAATAATTATTAATATTAATTTTTTATTGTATTGAAGGGATGATAGAATTGCTAAGGCTCGAAAATATTTCGTGGAGTACGCCTGACGGTACTCAGGTACTCAAAGATCTTGACCTTAATGTGCCTGACGGAAAGCTTATAGTCATAACGGGTCCGAACGGCGGCGGAAAAACTACTCTTGCAAAAATTATCGCAGGTATCTATAAGCAGGACAACGGAAAGATATTCCTTAATGACAAGGATATCACCGATGCGGATATAACCGAAAGAGCAAAAATGGGAATAAGCTTCGCTTTTCAGCAGCCTGTACGCTTTAAAGGAATAACCGTCAAAAAGCTCATAGAGCTTGCATCAGGCAGAAAGCTTGATAAAAACGAGCTTTGCGACATAATGAGCAAGGTGGGACTTTGCGCCGAGGAATATATTGACCGTGAGGTAAATACAACTCTTTCCGGCGGCGAGATAAAAAGAATAGAAATAGCTACAGTGCTTGCGCGTCATTCGGTACTCACGGTTTTTGACGAGCCGGAAGCAGGAATAGACCTCTGGAGCTTTACCAGCCTTATCAAAACCTTTGAGAGCATAAGACATGACCTCAACGGCTCAATAATAATCATCTCTCATCAGGAGAGAATACTTAATATAGCCGATGAAATAGTCGTTGTCGCAAACGGCAGAATAAAGGATTCCGGCAAGCCCGAAGAAATGATGAAGGCGCTGTCGGGCGACAGAAGCGTATTCGGCAGATGTTCAAAACAGGAGGCATTGTTCTGATGAAAGAGATAACTAAGGATCTGCTGCGTGAGATATCCGAGTGGAACGGCGAATTCAAGGGAGCTTACAATATCCGTGAGGACGGTCAGTGCGCCGGCAGAGTATCAAGCAAAAATATCAGGATAGAAAGCAAAAAGGATGAACCGGGACTTGAAATATTCGTTGCTCCGGGTACTATAGGCGAAACCGTTTCCATACCTGCGTGTGTAACACACGGAAATGTTGACGACCTTGTTTACAATGATTTCTTTATCGGTGAGGGCGCGGATGTTACTATCGTTGCAGGCTGCGGGATTCACACGGAAACAGGAGAGCCTGCACGTCACAACGGCATACACAGATTTTTCCTTAAAAAAAGCTCTAAGGTAAAATATCTTGAAAAGCATATCGGAAAAGGTCACGGCACAGGTCTGAGATATATCGATCCTGTAACCGAGGCGGAGCTTGAAGAAAATTCCGTACTTGAAATGGATACCGCACAGATAGGCGGTGTTGACCGTACAACAAGAATCACAAAAGCAGTTCTCGGAGAGGGCGCAAAGCTTCTCATAAGAGAAAGGATACTCACCGAAAAGGAGCAGACAGCAAAAACGGATTTCAGAGTTGAGATGAACGGCAAAAATTCAGGCGTTGACCTCATATCACGCTCCGTTGCAAGAGATAATTCGCATCAGGAATATCATTCCGTTATCGTAGGAAATGCGCCCTGCACGGGACATTCCGAATGTGACGCTATAATATCCGAAAACGGAAAGGTAGATGCTGCGCCTGAGCTTCACGCAAGAGATAATGACGCTGCGCTCATACACGAGGCTGCTATAGGAAAAATAGCCGGTGAACAGATATTGAAGCTCCGCACTCTCGGCATGACTGAGGAAGAGGCTGAGGCTACCATAATAGACGGCTTTCTTAGCTGACAATGATTTCGGGGGATATTTATGTTTAAAAAAATATTCGGTTTTCTTGCGGTTTTTATTATGATGTCGTGCTTAATGACTGTCACCGTATCGGCTGACGAAAAAATGACAACCGCTGTTTTCGGCGACTCGATACCTGCCGGATACGGACTTGACGGCTATGACCCTTCCGATACGTCCGCCGCCGCTGACTGCTTTGCAAATCTATGGGCAAAGCAAAACGGGCTTGAATACGGAAAAAGCTTTCAGAACTTTTCAAAAATGGGACTTCCAAGCCGAAAAATAAACAATGTTATAAAATCTGCCGATAAAAGCTTTCTTAAAAATGCAAAGGTCGTAATCATCTCGGCAGGCGGAAACGATGTTATCGATACATACGGAGAAGTTATGTTCGATGTGATGAAGGACGAGCAGGAGCTTCTTGAAAAGTATGATATCAGACCGGATATGTCAGACCTCGACTCGATACAAAAAGAAATACTTTCTACCGTTATGAATCCTCTTAAATATAAGGTCCTTGAAAGAATGGCAGAAAAATGCACGGATGAAAAATATATTTCAATATACGATAATATCCCGAAGGAATTTGAAAAAAATATAAGGGAATCTGTGGGCTATATACATGATATCAGTCCCGATGCGGAAATAATACTGCTCATGCCCTATGACCCTCTTAAAACCCTGACTGTTGAAAACAAGCTAATCAACTCTGTTGACAATACTATCTCGGAAATAAACAGGCTCGGAAAAGAGATGGAAAAGGATAAAAGCTTTGACGGCAAGCTGCACTGCATAAGCCTTCTTTCGGAATTTGAAGGAAAATATTTACAGCTTGCAAATGTATTGAAAATGGACATACATCCGTCAGCCGAAGGACACAAATATATCCTCGGACTTATAGAAAGATCGCTTTCCCGCGAAACAGACGTTTCCAAAGAGGAAAAAACAAGCGTATCTGGAACTGCCGCAAGCGTAAGCGAGCAAAAAAACTCTCCCGAAAAAGCATCTGACGAAAGCTTGCAGTCCGATATCAGTCAGGGGCAGCGCATGTATCTGCATCCTGCTTTTACAGTAATACTTTTCTGTGCGGCTGTTCTGTGCGTCGTGCTTATAGCGGCAAGCTTTGCGGCAAAGCATTCCAAAAAAAATAAAAAGAACGGCTTCAATAAAAAAACAAGGAAATAAATACAGTAAATAATTCTTAGGTATCATACAAATAATAACCATCAGGGTGAATTTGTATGATATCATTATCTAAACTGAAATGCAACGGCTGCCTTTTTATCATAGGCGGTCTGCTTTACGGACTTATCGAGCTGCTCTGGCGGCGATATACTCACTGGTCGATGCTACTGACTGGCGGTCTGTGCTTTGTGATGCTGTACAGGATATTCAAAAGTATAGCAGAATGCTCTCTTTGCCTTAAATGCATAGTGGGAAGTACCGTTATAACCTTCATTGAGTTTTTCGCGGGATTTATATTCAATTTCCGTCTTAAACTGAATGTGTGGGACTATTCCCGATGCCCTATGAATCTGTGCGGACAGATATGCGTTATATACAGCTTTCTGTGGGGAATGCTCACTCTGCCGATACTCGCATTGTGCAGGTTTTTAGACAGAAAATTTTCCCTCTGACAAGAGATTTTTGCTATTGAAGTATGTACAAAAAAATGTTATAATTCAATGTATGTTGGCTCTCCTTGATGCTAATAATAGCATAAGGAGGTGCATTGTCTTGAAAAAAGTAAATTCAGAGACGGAGACCGAAAAGGAAAACACAAATGAAAATGCCGACAGCCAGCCCTCATCTCACGGCACTATAGCAGAGTCAGGCTCTATAATCTCGGACAACGGAAAATATACTATCCAGTGCATGACTATAATAGGTCAGATAGAAGGACACTATATTCTCTCGGAGCAGAACAAAACTACAAAATATGAGCATATAATACCAATGTTAGCGGCTTTTGAGCAGTCCTCGGATATAGACGGACTTCTTATGATACTGAATACTGTCGGCGGAGATGTAGAAGCAGGTCTTGCTATTGCCGAGCTTATGGCAGGAATGAAAAAGCCTGTTGTATCCTTGGTGCTCGGCGGAGGACATTCCATCGGCGTACCTATAGCAGTAGCAGCTAAACGCTCGTTTATCGCCCGTTCCGCGACTATGACTATCCATCCCGTGAGAATGAACGGTCTTATGCTCGGCGTTCCGCAGGCTTTTGAATATTTTCAGCGAATGCAGCAGAGAATAACGAGATTTGTCATAAAATGATAGACAAAAATAAGCCGTCAGATAAAAAGGATAAGGATAAGAATAAAAAAACAAAATAATTCATATATAATGGCAGAGTAATTTCTGCCGTCTGTAATCGTGGAGGTACATAAATATGGATATTTTCAGCGCTATCTTTCAGGGAATAATACAGGGTCTTACCGAATTTCTCCCTGTTTCAAGCAGCGGACATCTTGCTATATATCAGCATATAACCGGTATGCAGGAAAATAACCTGTTCTTCTCGGTAATGCTCCATATAGGAACTCTCTCCGCTGTGCTTGCGGTATATTTCAAAACGGTCATAAAGCTTTTTTCTTCTCTCGGAAGTATATTCAAAAAGCTTATACACAGGAATTTCGTGTGGAAGGAAATGACGGCGGAAGAAAATCTGGCAATGATGATAATAATAGGTCTTATCCCCCTTTTCCTGCTGTTCCTCCCTATACCTATGACGGATATGAAGATAAAGGATATCGCAGACAAGTTTGCGCTTGACGGATATTTCCTTGCTGTAGGTATAGCGCTGCTTGCAACAAGCACACTGCTTTTCCTCGGAAATTCCAAAAAGCCCGATATCAAAATAATAAACGGCAAAAAGTACAAGAAAAAATTGAGAAAAAGATACCGCATCTCCGACGCTGTAACAGTCGGCATAACACAATGCTTTGCGGCTGTATTCCCAGGTCTTTCACGTTCAGGCTCTACTCTCGCGGCAAGCCAGCTCAGAGGCATAAGCAAGCAGACAGCTCTGGACTATTCATTCCTTCTCGGAACTCCTGCAATAGTTGCCGCTGCTATTCTGGAAACCAAAGATGCTCTCTCCTCGGAAGAGGGTATCGCCAATATAAATATCTTCTATGTTTTTGTCGGAATGATAGTTGCCGCTTTTGTAGGCTTTTTAGCAATAAAGATATTCAAATGGCTGCTTGCTTCAAATAAAATGCAGATATTCATTATCTATACCGCTGTTGTCGGCGCAGCTGTCGTGATAATAAGCATTATCGAGCTTAGCTCAGGTCAGAATATCTTCTCCCATCAGGCACTGCATTTTTAAATAAAAGCTTTCTTATCGGGCAGTGTTGTATATACTGCCCGATAAATATTGTATCAGGATGATAAAAATAATTACGGAGGGGAAAAAATTGGCTGCAAAAAATCAGGGTACAAAACCAAGACCAAAAGCTCAGAATGCTGCAAAGAAAAAGCCTGCCGCCAAAAAAAGGGCAGTCAGTAAACCCGCAGCCCCGAAAACCAAAACTTATTCAAAAACTCCCAAAAAAAGCTCTTACAAAAAACGTACAGCCAAACAAAGCTCAGGATATAATATACATTCCGATGCTTTTGATGCAGAATCATATTTCAGGAGAAGAAGAAATATAAAGGGAATAATGTTGATATGCATATCTGTCATATTCATTCTTCTTTTCTTCATGCCGGGAGAAAAAATATGGCTCGCTCTGCATCAGGGCTACAGAGGTCTTTTCGGATATCTCGGTTTTGCCGTTCCGCTTATAAATATATACTGCGCAGTACAGCTTATGAAAGAAAAAAGTACATACCGCTTTCCGCTGAAGGTGTTTTTCTTATGCGGAACAGTAGTTCTGACGGCTTCGACACTATACGCTTTCGGTTCATCGGGAATGAAGTTAGAGGACTACGGCACTGAGCTTATAAACGCCTTCCGCAGTGCCGCTCAGTATGAGGGCACAGGATTTATAGGCGGTCTTTTCGGAATACCTATGGCAAGGACTCTCGGCTCTCTCGCAGGAGGCATGGTTCTTTTGGTCATAACTCTGTTCTTCGGCTATATGTCCTTTGAGGTGCTTTTTATGAGCCTTGCGGAAAAGCTGAAAGAGCCTGTGCAGGAAAAGATAAGCGACCACAAAGAAATACGCAGGCGCATACGTGAAGAGGAAAATAAAATAAAGTCGGCAGAGAAAAAGAAAAAGCGCGAGGAATATGTTGACAAAAAAGTAAAGCAGCATATGGACGCAAAAAAGAAAAATTCGAACTCACAGTACAAGCGTGTGAACCGTACTCCGTTCTATGAGCCTGACAATGATAATGAAAATGATTACGGCGATACCTATAACGTGATACACGAGTATGAGCCGGAGCCTGCTCCGCCAAGAGAAAAGCACAAGCCCAAAGCAAAGGAGCAGCCAAAGGAACAGCCAAAGGAACAGCCAAAGGATGAACCCGAAAACAACATCTCTGCTGTGAAGAAGCCGCCTGAAATCCATAAAGGCAATACTGTGCCGAACATGGACTATATCAGCGGTGAAACAAATATCCTTGCCGATAATATAGATATCTCCGCGCTTCTCAAAAAGGGCGACAGGAGCATTGTCGTTTCGGATGAGCAGCCGCATGTAACGGAGCAGGAGCAGGAAAGTGAATTTCAGCTCGTTGATGACCTGTACAGTGCGCCGTCAAAGAAAAAGAACTCCAAGCGCAGACAAAAGCAGGCGCAGCAGACCGCTCCCGATAACAAGCAGAACAGAGCTTCAAATGCAAAAGTTATAGAGGGCACGTATCTTAAACCGCCGTTCACTCTCCTTGAACCTCAGCCGGAGGATAACGAGGAGGATATTTCCTATGAGCTGAACACGAGCGCCGCAACGCTTGTTGATACTCTCAGGAGCTTCGGAGTGCAGACAACAATAATAAACATAAGCAGAGGTCCATCTGTAACAAGATATGAGCTTCAGCCTGCATCGGGCGTAAAGATAAGCAAGATAACAAATCTTGCAGATGATATCGCTATGAACCTTGCGGCTACGGGAGTAAGGATAGAAGCGCCTATACCGGGAAAGAATGCTGTAGGAATAGAAGTCCCCAACAGGAACATAAGCATCGTAAAAATGAGGGAGCTTATCGAGTCAAGGGAATTTCAGAATGCAAAAAGCAAGCTGACTGTCGCTCTCGGTACGGACATAACAGGTCATATAACACTTGCCGACCTTGCAAGAATGCCGCATCTTCTTATTGCAGGCTCTACAGGCTCAGGTAAGTCGGTATGCATAAACTCCATGCTCGTAAGCCTTCTATATAAAGCCGACCCCGATGAAGTAAAATTCATACTCATAGACCCAAAAGTAGTTGAATTAGGTGTTTACAACGGCATACCTCACCTTCTGGTGCCTGTTGTGACAGACCCCCGAAAAGCCTCAGGCGCTCTCAACTGGGCTGTTAATGAGATGCTGGAGAGATACAAGACCTTTGCGGAATACAACGTAAGGGATATGTACGGCTATAACCGCCTTGTTGACAAGATAAACTCCGAAAATGAGGATATCGAAAACGATACCGAGGATGACGACCGCTCGTTTGAAGAGGACGCCATGCTCGCTCAGGCTCAGGCGGAAGTAGGCACCAGCGCCGAAACAAGCTATGAACCTCCTGAACGTCTTAAAAAGATGTGTCAGATAGTTATAGTTATCGATGAGCTTGCCGACCTGATGATGGCTGCTCCGAAAGAAGTCGAGGAGTCTATCTGCCGGCTTGCTCAGATGGCAAGAGCCGCAGGAATGCACCTTGTTATCGCTACACAGCGTCCGTCTGTTGACGTCATCACAGGTCTTATAAAAGCCAATGTCCCAAGCCGTATAGCCTTCGCCGTTAAATCTCAGATAGATTCAAGAACTATACTCGATATAGGCGGAGCGGAAAAGCTTCTGGGACGCGGAGATATGCTCTACTCCCCTATCGGTACGACAAAGCCTGTGCGTGTTCAGGGATGCTTTGTTGACGACTATGAGATAGAAAACATCATAAACTTCATAAAGAAAAACAAGGCGGTTGAATACGACAGCAGTATCATAAATGAGATAGAAAGCAATACTGTCTCCGAAAGCGCTCAGTCGGGCGCTGATGCTGACGGAAACATAGACCCCGTTATGGAGCAGGCTATTAAATGCGTTGTCGAGGCCGGTCAGGCTTCCACATCGCTCCTGCAAAGACGTTTAAGGCTCGGCTATGCGCGCGCCGGACGGCTCATAGATGAAATGGAGCAAATGGGTATCGTAGGTCCCCATGAAGGCTCAAAGCCAAGACAGGTGCTTATGACTTATCAGCAGTGGCTGGAAAGAAGCATGTCTTCTGAATAATAATTTTTGTATATTAAAGCCCGTATTCTTCGGACTTTATAAAATATTACGGAGGTAATAAAAATGAAAAGAGAAGGTCAAATCAAGGTCGATTCGGAAAATCTGTTTCCGATAATCAAAAAATGGCTCTATTCCGATAAGGATATCTTCCTCAGAGAAATAGTTGCCAACAGCTGTGACGCTATCAAAAAGTATCAGAGTCTTTGCCTTATGGGCAGCGCTGAGGACGACGGCGTAAAGCCGAGAATAGACATTATCCTCGACAAGGAAAACAAGACTCTTACAGTCAAGGATAACGGTATAGGCATGACGGAAGAAGAGGTAGAAAAGTATATCGCTCAGATAGCTTTTTCGGGCGCTCAGGAATTCCTTGAAAAATACAAGGATAAAGCCGACGCCGAAACAGGTATAATAGGTCATTTCGGTCTCGGATTTTATTCGGCTTATATGGTCTCCGAGCTTGTAGAGATAGAAACTCTCTCGTTTGAAAAGGATGCTAAGCCTGTGCATTGGGAAAGCAGCGGCGCAGCCGTATCCTTATAATCATAAAGACTTGCCGTATAGAGGCCAGCAATCCCACCATGTTCCGCCATCATCCGGGCACAGTCCCCGAGACGGTATGCACCGGCAATCTCGCGGTTCGGCAGGTTCCACAGGATCAGCTGATAATAATACGAATCATAGGGATCGGTGTCAATCGGCCGTCCCGTGCCCTCACCGACACCTCGGAAAACCTCCTCGCGGAGGCGGAACAGTTCCTGCATTGTCTCCGGAGCATCCGTCACGCGGAGCAGGCACACCCGATAATCTCCGTCCTCGAACAGGATACGGTCGGCAGGCAAAGACTCCATTTCTTCCCGTATCC
>ONVG01000079.1 GCA_900321195.1 uncultured Eubacteriales bacterium | reverse complement strand
GCCCTTGAGGATTATCTGAGCTATGTTAGCATATGTTTCAACGTTATTAAGTACTGTAGGCTTGCCGAAAAGACCCTTTACTGCCGGGAACGGAGGACGGGGACGAGGCTCGCCTCTGTTGCCTTCGATAGATGTCATAAGAGCTGTTTCCTCACCGCATACGAATGCGCCTGCGCCGAGTCTTATCTCGATATCGAAGTTAAAGCCTGTACCGAGGATATTCTCACCGAGGAAGCCGTATTCTCTTGCCTGCTCAAGAGCTATTTTAAGTCTCTGAACAGCTATAGGATACTCTGCTCTTACATATACGAAACCGCGCTGTGCGCCGATAGCGTAGCCTGCTATTGTCATAGCCTCGATTATACACTGCGGGTCGCCTTCAAGAATTGAACGGTCCATGAATGCGCCGGGGTCGCCCTCATCGGCATTACATGCAACGTACTTGATATCGCCCTGTGAAGCTCTTGCAAACATCCACTTTCTGCCGGTCGGGAAGCCGCCGCCGCCTCTTCCGCGGAGACCTGAATCAAGAACTTCCTTTATTACCTCGTCAGGCGTCATTGTTGTGAGAGCCTTATAAAGAGCCTGATAACCGTCAACTGCAATATACTCCTTGATATCCTCAGGATCTATAACACCGCAGTTTCTGAGAGCTATTCTGAGCTGCTTCTTATAGAAGTTTGTTTCATTAAGTGAGATTATTGTATTGTCGTCGATAACTGTCTCCTGATAGAGAAGATCCCTACAGACAACGCCGTCTCTGAGATGCTCTTTAACTATACGCTTAACGCCCTCAGGAGTAGTCTGAGCATAGAAATAGCCTTCGGGATATACTATCATGATCGGGCCGAGTGAGCAAAGGCCGAAGCAGCCTGTACGTACTACGAGTATCTCTTTTTCAAGACCGTATTTTTTAAGGCTTTCGTCAAGAGCCTTGAGTACCTTCTTACTTCCTGAAGAAGTACAGCCTGTACCGCCGCATACGAGTATCTGCTTGCGATAGCCTGTATTTTTAGCAAGCTCCTCGCCCTTTTCCTTAACTACCTTACGGACCATTACGAGTTCTTCATGTTCTTTTTTGATCTTATTGAGTTCTTCAATTGTCATTATTTACTTCCCCCTTCTCTTGCCATATAATCAGCCAGGATCTTATGCACTTCTGCAGGGGTAAGCTTACCGTAAACTTCCTCGTCTATCATCATAACGGGTGCAAGACCGCACGCGCCGACGCAGCGGCATGACTCGATCGAGAAAAGACCGTCGGGAGTACACTCACCACTCTTGATACCAAGCATTTTTTCTACTTCTTCAAGCACCTTGTCAGAGCCTTTTACATAACATGCTGTACCAAGACATACATTGATCTGATGCTTGCCCTTAGGGGTAAGACTAAAGCGTGAATAGAAAGTAGCAACGCCGTAAACCTCGCTCAAAGAAACGCCGAGACCGTCTGCAACCATCTGCTGTACTTCTATCGGGAGATAGCCGTAGATCTCCTGAGCTTCATGCAATACCGGAAGCAATGCTCCTGGTAAGTCTTTGTTCTTCTCGATAACCTCAAGAAGCTTCTGCTCTTGTTCCGGGGTTCCCTTAAAAGTTGTAAGGGTGTTATCTGCCATTAATATTCCTCCGTATCTGTATAAATTTTTTTCGGGGCATAAGTTGACAATATACCTCGAAATATATAATTATTATACATGTTTCATTATAAAAAAACAAGATTTTTTCGCATTTTTTATATTTTTTTTACATTCCATTTATGTATAAAATTGGGCTGTTTTTTCGTTATTTATCATAAGTTTTATGCTATTTTAAATATTATAAGTATAATAAATCAATAATAATTATTATTTTATTATATATATTGAATATTTTTATACAAAAAATCATGTTGATTAATGTTGTTATGTGTTTACCATAATATGTTAATAAGATATTCTCATATCTTTTTAAATTTTTTTTTCAAAAAACACTTGACATATCCTCTCTTTGATTGTATAATAGTCTACGTTGTCAAACGAAATGCGGATGTAGCTCATCTGGTAGAGCGCAACCTTGCCAAGGTTGAGGTAGCGAGTTCGAGCCTCGTCATCCGCTCCATAAACGCCCGTTAAAAACGAGGCGTTTTTTTATTTTAAAAAATTACCGAAAAATCTCCGCAGGAAAAACCTACGGAGATTTTTTATCTTTTGATTCCGATATTTTATAGCAGAGAACCATAAGGCTCTCACTAAGACTAAGATCTTCAACTATGACATCATCATGCTTGAGCAGTATGTCATAGCGTGAGAAATTCCAGAAATTCCTTATCCCTGCACTGCACAGCCTTTCCGCCGCTTCGGCTGCTATTGTTTTGGGTACACAAAGTATAGCTGCATCAACGTGATTTTTACTGCAAAATTCCTCTATTTCATCCATAGGCCTTGCAGAAATGCCGTTTATATTCTTTCCGATATTTCTCGGAACATTATCAAACACACCTATTACCCTTAGTCCCCTGCCCAGATATTCCAGGTGGAAAGCGACAGCGCTTGCAAGATTTCCTGCGCCTATCAGTACAGCATTATACACAGACTTTACGCTCAGAATATTTCCTATCTCGTTCATAAGTCCGTTTACAGAATAACCGTATCCCTGCTGACCAAATCCGCCGAAGCAGTTCAGATCCTGTCTTATCTGAGAAGCGGTAGAGCCCATTCTTGCGGCAAGCTCCTTTGAGGATATCCTTTCAACACCTGTCATGCTGAGTTCGTCAAGCAAACAATAATATTTCGGCAGTCTTTTTATCACGGGAGCGGATATTTTTCTGTTTTTATTATCCATTATATTCACCATATTTTCCCGAATGCTCATCAGGAATTTTTGACTATTGATATTATTAGTTTTAAGTCTAACATTTTCCCCTTTGAATGTAAAGCGATAAGCAGAAATATTACAGAAATATTACAAAAAATCAATAAATTGCTCATATTATCTCCGAGATGACTGCATTTGAAACAAGAAAGCCCTCTTTAGTGAGCTTTAATGCTCTGTCGTCTATACAAACAAGTCCGTAAGGCGCAAGCTTCAGAGCATTCCTTATATATTTCTCCGGCAGCTCACAGCCAAAGCGTTTTCTGTAGCCTGCGTATGTAAGCCCTTCTGTCAGCCTGAGCGAAAGCATTATATATTCTTCAGGTGTACCGCCCTCTCCGTCATCCGTTATGATATTTTTATAAAAGTCCTCAAATGACCGTCCGTAATAAAATCTTCTCCCGTCAATAAACGAATGCGCCGACGGGCCTATGCCGATATATTCCTCGTCATGCCAGTATTTTAAATTATGCCGGCTCTCATATCCTTCAAAAGCAAAATTTGATATCTCATACTGCCTGTAACCGTACTCCTCCAGCCTTTCACACGCCATAAGATACATTTCCGCCTGCTCGTCTTCGTCAGCAATAGAAAGCCTGTCCCGTATCTTACAGTATTTCGTACCTTCCTCTATCTTTAATATATAAGCCGAAATATGCTTTGCTCCCTGACGCGCACAAAAATCTATCGAGCGCATAAGACTTTCTTTTGTCTGTGAAGGTGTAGCTATCATAAGGTCAAGTGAAAAATTATCAAAGCCCGCTTCTTTCAGACGTTCTGTACATTTTGCCGCCTGAGCAGAATCATGCAGTCTGCCCAAAAGCCTTAACTCCCCGTCATCAGACGACTGCAAGCCGAGAGATATCCTGTTGAATCCCCTTTTCCTGAGCATATCAAGATCGATATCCTTTTTTTCGGGATTTATCTCAACAGTAACTTCCGCATCATTATCAATATAAAAAGCGTTCTTTGCAGAATCATATATCCTGCAAAGACGCTCAGCTCCTAAAACACCCGGAGTTCCGCCGCCGAAATAAAGAGTATCGGCTTTTCTGCATAATTTTTCACCGAAATACTCTATCCTGCGGCAAAGCTCATCAGTGTATTTTTCAAATGTATCATCATCCGCACGTTCCGAAAAGAAATCACAGTAAGGACACTTGCTTTTGCAGAACGGAATGTGCAGATATACTCCTGTATTTTTCATATTCCACCTACTTATCCGAGCCTTTTCTGAGTATAAGAAGCATCTCAATAAAGAGTGAGACAAGCGAGGCAACTATCAGTATAATATCAAACGTAACGAACGTGCGGAACGACACGGCAAGATCATCATATGTCGGGGCATTATTCATTATAAGGAAGCATATAAAGCTGTCGGGTATTGATGTTTTTACAGACAGTATCGCATTGTCTATCAGAAATGTAAAAACTATAAAGCACACAAGTATGATTATAACCGTACCCGTAACTATCGGCTTTTTCGGCTTGTTGATTATACACACCGCCAGCATTGCAAGAAACAGCGCCGCGCCTACTATTATAACTATGGGATTTATCATAGCTCTTTCACCTTCATATTTTGAAGAAGCATTGCTGTTTTAAGTACGGCTGTCTGTGTCTTTGCGTCGGGAAGCTCACCGTTAAGAACCATCTCAACAGCCTTATTTACCGGTATTTTAATTATATCGATAAATTCGTCCTCATCCGGCGACTGCTGTTCATAATGGTCTACCTTGCAAAAATAAAGATGTACTATCTCATCGCTGTATCCGGGACTCGGATAGAGCTTTCCCAGAGTCATATACTCCCTGCCAACAGCTCCCGTTTCTTCAAGAAGCTCTCTTTTTCCGTTTTCAAGCGGAGTCTGTCCTTTTTCAAGCTTTCCTGCCGGAAGCTCAACAAGCACTTCCTTATACGGATATCTGAACTGCTTTACAAACAAAAGCTCGTCATCCTCCGTAAGCGCAGCGATACACACTCCGCCGGGATGTCCGACCACTTCTCTCATGGCTATGCTGCCGTCTTCAAGCTCCGCCTCGTCATGTGTTACATGTATAACTTTGCCGTTGAATATATCCTTTGAGCTGACAGTTTTTTCAAAATGTTCCATTTCTTTTCCTCCGAATCATCATCTATTTTGCCTGCTTTATAAAATCGATATTCTGAACTATATATATTGCTCCGGACAAAAGCGTTAATACGGCGCTTATCCACAAAAGCACATCAGATGCCACGCCGCACAGGAATGCAGCTTCATCATAGCGCTCTATATTTATAACTCCAAGCTTATGAAGCTCAAGTATATAATTGATAAGCAATATAAAAAGAACGGCAGATATCTGACTTATAGTCTTTGCTTTGCCCCATTTATTAGCGGCAACGACTTTTCCCTTGTCAGCCGCAACAAGCCTTACCGATGTTACGGCAAATTCCCTTGTGATAATTATTATCAGCACAACAGCATTAGTCAGGCCAAGCTGTACGAAACAGGCAAGCGCTGCGGCTATCATCACCTTGTCGGCAAGCGGATCGGCAAATTTTCCGAAATCCGTTATCATATTTCTTTTTCTTGCTATCTTTCCGTCAAGATGATCTGTATATGCCGCAGCAGCAAAAATTATGAATGCCGCAAGATAATGATGCGGTATCGAAGGCATCAGAAGAAAAAAAACATAGAACGGTACTAATATCAGTCTGAGCATAGTCAGCTTATTTGGAGTATTCATACGGCAATGACCCTTTCAAAGTTATTTGATATATCACGCTCTGTACTGACCCATAAGGTCACAGTCGAGTATGTCGCTTATTTCAACATTCACTATATCGCCTATCTTTGGACGGCTGCCCTCTGCGATAAAGAATACCTTTCCATCGACCTCCGGCGCATCCGCCTTGCTTCTGCCGAAAAAGCATTCCGCATATCTGTCAAAGCCTTCACATATTACCTTTACGCTCTTTCCTACATACCCTGCCGCTTTTTCAGCCATTATTATCTGCTGCTGCTCCATGAGTATCTCCTGACGGCGCTTTTTTGTCTGTTCAGGTATCTGGTCTTTGAGCTTTGCGGCAGGCGTATCCTCCTCTGCCGAATAAGCAAAGCATCCCATACGCTCAAACTTCATCTCGTTGACGAACTCCGAAAGCTCGTTAAATTCCTCCTCGGTCTCAGACGGGAAGCCCGTCATAAAGGTCGTTCGTATAGTTATTCCGGGTATTCTTTCACGCAGCTTGTTTATGAGTGCCGCAAGCGACTCCCTGTCGCCGCGTCTGTTCATAAGCTTCAGTATCCTGCCGCTGCAGTGCTGCATGGGTATATCTATATATTTTAGTATCTTGTCCTCTTTTGCAAATACGTCTATAAGCTCATCCGTCACTCTTTCGGGATAGCAGTACAGTACGCGCACATGACAGACTGACTCTATCGCGCAAAGCTTTGTGAGAAGCTCCGGAAGAAGAGATCTCCCTGCGATATCCTCACCGTAACGGCTCGTGTCCTGAGCTATAACTATAAGCTCCTTTACTCCTTTTTTGGAAAGCTCATCAGCTTCACTGAGTATATCATCCATAGGACGGCTGCGGAACGGTCCTCTTATCATAGGTATTGCACAGTAAGTACATTTATTGTCGCAGCCCTCTGCTATTTTAAGATATGAATAGTAAAAAGGCGTTGTCCTGATACGTCCGCCGCAAAGCGCAAGGTCTGTCTTATCGGGATAAAGCTCCTGCTTTTCCCCATCAAGCACCTTTTCCACAGCAGCGACTATATCCTTGTTTGCTCCTATTCCCAGAACAGCATCCACTTCATAAAGCTCTTTCATAACTTCATGCTGATATCTTTCGGCAAGACAGCCTGTAACGATGATACCCTTTATCCTGCCATCCTTTTTAAGTGAAGCAAGCTCCAGTATCTCGTCTATGCTCTCCTGCTTTGCATCCTCTATAAATCCGCATGTATTGACTATAACAACATCACTCATCGATGGATCTGCCGCAAGCTCATAGCCTGCATTTTTCAGCGTGTAGAGCATCATTTCGGCGTCTACTCTGTTTTTCGCACATCCAAGACTTACCATTCCTATTCTTGTACCCATTTCCTAACATTCCTTTCGGGATCAATTATCTGTATATCCGCTCAAAGCATCCTTTATATCCGACCACCTGTAACCCATCGCTTTGAGTGAATTTATAGCTTTTGTTCTGTCCTTATCGTTTTCAAGCTTTCCGTGAAACTTTGTTTCCAGAAGTCCGGATATCTGTTCAACGGGGTCAGGCTCTATCTCATCAAGTATCTCG